>JBBQXH010000196.1:0-5475 GCA_038209835.1 Gaiellales bacterium
GCGAGGAGGGGGAACGGGAGCGAGAACTTGCTCCTGAACGCCGCGTGGGAAGCTTCATCGTCCGGGCTCACGCCGAGAATCACCGCTCCACGCTTCTCGTAGTCGGCATACGCATCGCGCAACCCGCATCCTGCTTCGTGCAGCCCGGTGTGTCGTCCTTGGGATAGAAGTACAGGACGACCGGTTTCCCCCGCAGGTCTGACAACCTGACCGTCGCGCCCTCCTTCTCTCTGGACGCGAACTCGACGGAGCCTATCCAAAACATCATCTTGCTACGCTCCGCGCGGATGACCGGCCTGCACGCGATCCTGGGCATCGTGGTGATCGTCGTGAACGGGTTGGCGGCGACGGCCGGCGGCTATTTCCTCTGGCGCCGCACCGATCCGCGACGGTTCTACTCGCATCTCGTCGCGCTCGGCCAGACGCTCCTCATTGCGCAGGCGGCGGTCGGCCTCCTGCTTCTGTCCGAGGGGAGGCGGGCGCCTGACAAGCTCCACTACCTCTACGGGGCCGTGGCGCTCGGAGCGGTGCTCTCGCCCTGGCTCTATGCGCCGCCCGATCCGCGCCGCCGTCTCATCTGGTTCTCGGGGGCATCGCTGCTTGCCACGGTGCTCGCCGTTCGCGGGTACACGACGGGCTCGTCGTGACGGTGAATCCGACGATCCGCGGTTTCGCGATCATCATCCTCATCGCAGGGGTGGTGACCGCGCTCGGCCTCGAGGACATCCTCGGCTCGCTCTTCCTCGTCATCCGCATCGCGTTCATCGTCGCGATCGCGTTTTTCCTCTTCACGCTTTGGCGGTCGCGTCGGGAGGAGATCTCGATGTGGTCAGGGCGCTCGCGCATCGTGTTCTACGGGGCCGCCGTTCTCGCTCTCGTCAACCTGGCGCTGGCGTTCTTCCTCTCCTATCCCGCAACCGGTCTCGAAGCCGTCGTCTTCTTCGCTGTGCTCGTTGCATGCGGATTCGCGATGTGGCGGATCTGGCGCGACGAGCACACGTACGGGTACTGATGCCATCGCCGCGAACGATCGCGATCGTCGGTGCGAGCCTCGCGGGCGGAACGGCCGCCGCCACCCTGCGTGACGAAGGGTTCGACGGGAAGGTCGTGCTCATCGGCGCCGAGCCCGAGCTGCCATACGAGCGGCCGCCGCTCTCGAAGGACTTCCTGCGTGGAGAGCGTGAGCTCGAGTCGTTCCTCGTTCGGAAGCCCGAGGTCTGGGACGAAATCGATATCGAGGTCCGGCTGGGAACGTCTGTGGCCTCGATCGACCCGGCGGCACGCGAAGTCGTTCTGGCCGACGGAGAGCGGATCCCCTACGACGCCGTTCTCGTGACGACCGGGGGACGGCCGAGACGAGCGCCGATCCCGGGAATCGAGCTCGCGGGCATTCACGATCTCCGCTCGCTCGGCGATGCCGAGCGCATCAGGGCCAGTGCCAGCTCGGCCGCGCGCGCGGTCGTCGTGGGCATGGGCTTCATCGGCTCGGAAACCGCGGCGTCCCTTCGCGGGCTCGGCCTCGACGTCGTCGCCGTCGAGCCATTCGCCGCGCCGCTCGAGCGCGTTCTCGGAGCGGAGGTCGGGGGCGTGATCGCCGATCTCCATCGGGAGCATGGCGTCGATCTCCGCCTCGGCGAGAGCGTGGCCGCGTTTGAAGGGAGCGGTCGTGCCGAGCGGGTCGTGGCCTCCTCCGGGGAGAAGATCGACTGCGATCTCGTGATCATGGGGATCGGCATCGAGCCGGCCGTCGACGTCGTCGCCGGAAGCGGGGTCGCCGTCGAGAACGGCATCCTCGTCGACGAGCTCTGCCGAACCAACGTCGATGGGATCTACGCCGCCGGCGACGTCGCCAACCACCTTCATCCGCTGTTCGGGCGCATCCGAGTCGAGCACTGGCTGAACGCCATCGAGCACGGGGCGGCCGCAGCACGCAGCATGATCGGGAAGGGGGCGCCGTACGACGAGCTCCACTGGTTCTGGTCCGACCAGTACGACACCAACGTCCAGTACGCCGGGCACCACACGACCTGGGACGAGCTGGTCGTCCGCGGCAGTCTCGCCGAGCGGAAGTTCGTCGCGTTCTACGTGGAGGAGAACGCCGTGCGGGCCGTCGTCGCGGTGAACAGCGGCCGCGACGTCCGCCGGGCCTTCGGGCTGATCCGGTCTCGCACCTCGGTCGATCCGGCCGCGCTCCGGGATCCCGGCGTCGATTTGCGGACGCTAGCGCCGAGGGGGTAACGGTGCGCGTCGCCGCCCTGTACGACATCCACGGGAACCTGCCGGCGCTCGAGGCCGTCCTGGCCGAGCCGGACGTTGTCGCGGCCGACATTGTGGTCGTCGGGGGTGACATCGCGGAAGGTCCGATGCCGCGGGAGGTGATCGAGGCGCTGACGAGCCTCGGAGCACGCGTGCGCTTCGTTCGCGGAAACGCCGACCGCGAGCTGGTTGCGGCGTTTGACGGGGTTCCTGACACCGTCGAGCCCTCATCCGAGTGGACGGCGTTGAAACGTGCGGCCGCAGGGAGGATCACTCGGGCGCAGCGCGACTTCCTGTGGGGTCAGCCGTTGCAACTGACGCTCGAGGTGGAGGGTCGGGGTGACGTCTTGTTCTGTCACGCAACACCGCGTCGCGATGACGAGATCGTGACCGAGATGACCCCTGACGCCCGTCTCCGTGATGTCCTTGCCGGGATCGACGCATGTGTCGTCGTATGCGGACACACTCACGTCCAGTTCGACCGCGCTGTCGGGACGAAGCGCCTGGTCAACGCCGGGAGCGTCGGGCTTCCGTATGAGGGGTTCCCGGGGGCGTACTGGGCTCTGATCGGAGCGACCGTCGAGCTTCGGCGGACGGACTACGACGTCGAGGCGGCAGTTGAGCGTATTCGGAGCGCCGGCGTTGATGCGGTCGAGGAAACCGTCGTGGCGGCGCTGCTCGACCCGCCTAATCGGGATGCGGCGACTGCGCAGTTCGAGCGGATGGCTTCTGCGGGAGAGCCAACGTAGCCGGTGTCTCGTGCATTCGGCGCTTCGACTCCGAGGCGCGCTGGTATCGAGGCCTTACGGCCTCGATGGGGCTTCGTGGCCGGCTTTGCCGTCCACTGCGCGGAGCGCTGCCGCGCTCCTTGCGTTGCGCTCCTTGCGGCCGTCCAAGGAGTCGAGGATCGACCGGATCTCCTCGGCGACCCCGACGAAGATCGGTGTGTCGCGCTCCGTGTACTTCGATGCTTCGGTCTCCCGGAGCGTCATCATCAGCTCGAGGAAGTCCTCGGGGCTCTCGCACTCGAACGCGGTCATGAACTCCTGGTCGTCGATCCCGAAGGAGTACGTCGTGTGGTTCGTGATCGTCGTGAAGCGGCCGCCGATCTCGGCGTGCTCGTGCATCGCGCGGCGGCGGTCTTCCAGCGAGAGCGCGTACCACGGCCGCAGCTTCACGAACGGATACACGACGAGGTACGGCGCGTTGCGCGGGACGACGCGACGTGGCGGGCGGCGAGGATCGCGCTCGAAGTACTTCGACGAGCGCGTGGCCGCGAGGTAGGAGTACGGCGTCGTCAGCCATCCCGCGAGTGGGGTGCCGTTGAGGTCGGCCGCGAGATCGCGAAGGTCCTCATAGCGCTCGGTGAGCTTCCAGACCATGAAGTCCGTCTCAGGTCGTACGCCCACCAGGCTGTACGTCAGGACCTGCATCCGCTCGGCCCAGTCCGCGATCACCTCGGCGAACGCCTCCTTGCCTGCCGCACGCTCCTCCACCGGAAGCCGCCGCCAGGCGGGATCGACCTTGTAGAGCGTGTACGCAACGTACTGGCCAGGAACGTTCTCGTCTGCCATCGGCGCTCCCATCGTAGCCACTTGGTCGTCCCCGGCGAGCGCGAAGGAGAGGGGCTTCGGGTGGCCTACCCGCGGTGACCGTGACTCCCAGGTGCTTCTCGACGAACGGGCCTACCGCGGGCGCCTTGTGGAATCCGTCCGGGCACCATTGATAGATCTCGCGCACCCCGACGTGAACGTCGTCCGGTGCGAGGCCGACCGGGTCGTGGGCGGCAAGTCTCTCCGGATCGGGCTCTGCCGACAGGAACAGCACCATCATGCGCGATCCGTCGGTGGCATTCGCCGGAAACGGACGGCCTTCGACGACTGACTGCATCTCGTCGCGGCGCCGGACCAGACACGGCACGGTCAGATCCGCGTTCTTCTGGATTCCATCCCCGATCTCGCGCTCGAGATCGGCCGGTCGCCGGCGGCGGCTCGTGAAGACGGCGTTCCCGCTCTGGAGGTAGGTCGCGATATCCGTGTACCCGAGCTCCGCCAGCACGCTCCGCAGATCGCTCATCGCAAGCCTGCGCGAACGGCCGACGTTGATCCCGCGCAACAGAGCCGCGTACCTGGCGATGATCGAACTCCTTCGGTGGCGTGGGAGGGTGCCGGCAAGCGTACCGCCCGCCCGAGCCGTGTCCTTCACGGCACCCTCTACGCTCGAAGTCGACACGTCCGTGGCCCGTTCCGTCACGTCTTCAGGCGTACCGTTGGCAGTGGGTCCGGGCGCGGCCGTCGGCGGGCAGGCGGGCGCGCCCGGACGACCGACGGGACGGTGGCGGTCGAGGGCTGAGGTTTGATGTGGGATGGGAGTGCGGCTGGGGAGCCGTCTGCACCAAGGAGCGTGGTCGAGGCGGCCGCGATCCGCCGTGTGCAGGCCCTCATCCAGGCGTGCGGTCATCCCGCATCAAGCCTCTAGGCTAGGTCAATGGCGGTAGCCGACTCTCGCTCCGAGCGCATCGAGGCGCAGCTCGAGACCCTGCCCGGTGCCTCGGGCGTGTACCTGTTTCGAGACGACCGAGATCAGGTGCTGTACGTCGGAAAGGCGAAGTCGTTGCGGGCCCGCGTGCGCTCGTACTTCCGGGGCGGAGACTCGCGGGTGGGTCTCGAGCGGATGGTCGAGCGGGTCGAACGCATCGAGATCATCGTCACGCAGTCCGAAGGTGAGGCGCTCCATCTCGAGCAGAACCTGATCAGGCGCCACCGGCCGCCGTTCAACGTCCGCCTCCGGGACGACAAGTCCTATCCCTACATCGCTGTCACCGTCGGCGACGATTTCCCGCGTGTGATGTTCACGCGCGAGCGGCATCGGCGCGGCGTCGTCTACTTCGGCCCGTACTCGTCGGCGAAGAAGGTGCGCGAGACGCTCGACGTGCTCAACCGGGTCTTCGGCTACCGGCCGTGAGAGGGCCCGCAGCCAGGACGCCACTCGGGTATCCCGTGCCTCGATTACCACATCGAACGCTGCCTCGCGCCCTGCGTCGGATACGTGTCCAAGGAGGCCTACGGCGAGCTCATCGACGGCGTGATCCAGTTTCTCTCCGGGGAGACGCTTCCGATCCAGCGCGAGCTGGAGGCGAAGATGCATGACGCGGCCGATCGTCAATCCTTCGAGGAGGCGGCCCGGTACCGGAACCGGCTGTTCGCGATCCGCCATCTC
>JBBQXH010000197.1:0-5441 GCA_038209835.1 Gaiellales bacterium
GATCGACGCCCTCTCGCTCGAGTGTCGCGCGGATGAGGCCGCCGAACGCGTCTCGTCCAAGCCGCGAGACCCAGGTCACGTCGATCCCGAGCCGGCGCAGCGCAAGGGCGAAGTTCGACTCGGCGCCGCCGATCCGAACGCGGAAGGGCTCGCCGCTGACGAGACCGAGACCTTCGACGCCCTCGAAGAGCACCATCGTCTCGCCGACTGTCAGCACCCGCACTCTGGCATTGTCCCCGGATCGCGCCAGGAGTGAGACGAGTGGTCGAGGTTCCCGGCCGCGACGCCGTCGCCGCCGCTCGCATGCGGCTGGCGTCTCACCTCGACTCGACGCCGCTCGTTCCGACCCGCGCCATCGGCCCGCGGGTGCTCTTGAAGCTCGAGACGGCACAGCCGACCGGGTCCTTCAAGTTGCGCGGCGCTCTGGCGGCGATGACGAAGCTCGACTCTCGCGACCACATCGTCGCGGCATCCGCCGGAAACCACGCGCTCGGGATCGCCTATGCGGCGCAGGTGCTCGGGATGGATGCCACGGTCGTCTGCGCGGAGACGGCCTCACCGGCGAAGCTCGCAGCGCTCGAGGGGTTCCCGGTCGAGCTCGTCCGTCGCGGGCAGACCTACGATGAGGCCGAGACGCGCGCCCTCGAACTGGCCGCCGACGGGATGCGCTACGTGTCGCCCTACAACGACCCCGACGTCATCGCCGGCGGCGGGACGCTCGCGGTCGAGCTACTCGAGTCGATCGACGGCCCGATGACGATCGTCTGCCCGGTCGGCGGCGGTGGGCTGATCGCCGGAATCGCGCTTTGGGCGTCGGAGCGAGACGATGTGCGTGTCATCGGCGTCGAGAGCCAGGCGTCCCCGACCATGCGCGCGGCGCTCGACGCAGGCCAGATCGTCGTCGTCGAGGACGAGGCGACCCTCGCCGACGGGCTCGCGGGCAATCTCGAGCCCGGCTCGATCACCTTCGACTTGGTGCGACGCCACGTCGACGACGTTGTCGTCGTCACAGAGGCGGAGATCGCGGCGGCGATGCGTGCGCTCTACAACTCCGATGGTCTCGTCGTCGAAGGAGCCGGCGCGGCTGCGACGGCGGCAGTCGTCTCCGGTCGCGTCCCGGTCTCCGGGACGGTGGTCGCGCTCGTCACCGGAGGCAACATCGCACCCGAGCTCTTCGCCCGTGTGCTCGCGGGCGCAAGCCTCTAAATTTCCGGCATGACAACCTTTGTGAAGCTCACCGACCAGTCTCCGCTCGATCTCGCCGATGGGGTTCACGCCCGGATGCTCTTCGGGGAGCGGACGATGCTGAACCTCGTCGACCTCGAGCCGGGCGCCGCCGTCGCGATCCACAGTCACCCCCACGAGCAGCTCGGAATCATCCTCGCCGGGGAGGTCACGATGACCGTGGACGGCGTCGACTACGTGTGTCACGAGAACGACGCCTACCGGATCGCGGGCGGCGTCGAGCACGGTGCTCGCGCCGGAAGAGAGGGCGGTCGCGTGCTCGACATCTTCGCGCCGGTGCGCGAGGACTACCGTCAGCGCGTCGAAGGCTGAGGACCCGGAGCGGCCCGCGCCCGGAGGTTGCGCGGACCGCTCCGAGGGTCAGCCGTCTACCCGGGTTCGGACTCAGGGAGGCCGGTCGGCTGATGGACGACAGCCGGTACGGGGGGACGACCGACGTGCGTCGCGTGACCGAGGTGACCGTGAGACTCCGTCCCGTAGCCGCCCGGTACCGGGATGTAGAACTCTGGATAGCCCCACATCCCGTGCTCGGAGACGTCGAGGCCGGCCGTCTCGACCTTCTCCTCGACGCGGATCCCGAAGGTCTTCTTCATTACCCAGAGACCGAGGAACGATGCGGCGAACGTGAAGCCGCCCACCGCGACGATCCCGAGGGCCTGGACGCCCAGTTGGTGGAAGCTGCCGGTGTAGACGACGCCACCTGTGCCGGTCGCCAGGTTGTCGGCGAGAAGCGGCACCGCGAAGATGCCTGTCGCGAGCGTTCCCCAGACTCCCGCCATCCCGTGGACTGCGACGGCGCCGACCGGATCGTCGATCCGTGACCGCTCTACGGCCAGCACGCCGAGCACCGCGACGACGCCGGCGACAAGGCCGATGACGATCGCCGCCCACGGCGCAACGAACCCGCACGCCGCCGTGATTGCCACGAGCGCCGCGATGACGCCGTTCAGCATCATCGAGAGATCGGGCTTCCTGAGCACGATCCAGGCGGTCGTGACGGCGCCGAGCGCACCGCAGGCAGCCGCGATGTTCGTCGTCAGCGCGACGTACGCGAAGTAACCGACCCCGCCGAAGTCGACGCTCAGCGTGGAGCCGGGGTTGAACCCGAACCAGCCGAACCACAGGATCAGGACGCCCAGCGTGACGTACGCGAGGTTGTGGCCTGGGATCGCGTTCGGCTTCCCGTCCTTGTCGAACTTCCCGATCCTGGGACCGAGCAGCACTGCGCCCGCGAGCGCGGCCAGGGCACCCTGGAAGTGCACGACCGTCGAGCCTGCGAAGTCCTGCATGCCCTTGGAGAAGAGCCAGCCGTCCGGGCTCCACCAGTGCGAGACGACCGAGTAGATGATGATGAAGTAGACGCCGAAGGCGAAGTAGACCCAGAGCTTCGTGCGTTCCGCCATCGCGCCCCAGACGATCGCCAGCGAGACACCTGCGAAGACGACCTCGAAGAGGTAGCCGGCCGCGCCTGGAATCTGGGAGAACCAGCTGAACGGCGCCTCTCCGACCGAGAGGAGATCCTCGATCGAGGGGAAGAAGCCCGAGCCGCCGACGAAACCTCCTCCACCATCGCCGAAGGCGAGACCGAACCCGACGAGGTAGTAGACGACGCACGCGATAGCAAAGACGAGCACTGTCTTCGCAACGACGTGGCCGACGTTCTTCATGCGCGTCAGCCCGGCCTCGAGGAAGGCGAAGCCGGCCTGCATGAACATCACGAGCACGGCCGCCACGACGACCCAGATCGTGCTCGCCGCAATGGTGAGGTCGGCTCTCGTCATCTGACCTCCACCTCCCCGAGGCTGAGTCCTGTCCGGTTGTGCGTGACATCTTCGACCGCCGTCGTCCAGACGATGCCGTCGCCCGACTCGTTGCCGCTCCGGGCGGCGTCAGCGACCGCGTGGACGACCGCCTCGGCCCGGTCGTCCTCGACCACGAAGACGAGCAACGCCTTCGGGAGGAACCGTGACTCGAAGATCCTGCCCCGATACTCGTGGGTGATGCCGCGCTGACGACCGTGGCCGACCGCCTCGATCACCGTCACACCGATGTGTCCCGTCGCCTCCTCGACTGCGTCGATGACGGTCTCGACCCGCTCTCTGATCACCACTGCCTCGACCTTGACCATCGCATTCCCGCCTCCTCGACCGTTCTGGACCACAAAAAAAGCCCCAGGAGTGATGTCACTCCTGAGGCACCATGCCTCTTCTCGCACCACCTTCCTCGGCGGCGAGAAATTGCACCGTACAGGACCCGCGGGACGGAGGCGAGGCGCATATGCTCCGAGGCCGTGGGGACGGACGAGATCAGGGAGGTCGGTACACGGCTCTCGAGCCAGGCGGAGGCCCTCGCGGCGCTCGGAGCCGTGCTCCGCCTCCGCTCGACCGGCACCACTGCAGTGCCCGAGATTCAGGAGGCGCTCGCAGGGGTGGTCTCGGCTCTTGGCCTTACCGACGCGGTCGACGGGGCGAGCCCGGCCGAGCTGGCTGCGGCCTCCTCACCGATCCGGGCGATGTTCCTCCAGGCAATCGATCTCCTCACCGACCCTGGACGCGCACCGGGCTGGAGCTTCACCGACGCGGACGTTCTCCAGAGCTTCGGTCGCACGTCGGCCGGGTTCGCACACGTTCTCCGGGAGAAGGTTGCGCCCGCGCTCGACGGGCTCGCCGATCGGTTGAGCGCGGATGGTGCCGCCTTCCTCGATGTGGGCGTCGGTGTCGGTGGGCTCGCGATTGCGATGGCGGAGCAGTGGCCCAACCTACGCGTCGTCGGGATCGATCCGTGGGAGCCGTCGCTGGCACTGGCTCGCGAGAACGTCGCGGCTACCCGCGTCGGCGAGCGCATCGAGCTTCGCGCCATGCGCATCGAGGACTTGCCCGACAGGGAGGCGTTCGATCTCGCGTTCCTCCCTGGGCCGTTCCTGCCTCAGGCAGTGCTGGACACGGCGGTCACTCGTGTCCGTGAGACGCTTCGCCCGGGAGGATGGGCTCTGATTGGCCTCTTCCGCGGCCGCGACCCTCTCGACGAGGCGCTCGCCCGCCTGCGGGCTGCTAGGTCGGGAGGATCCTCGCCCACTCCGGCAGAGGCCGTCGCGTTCTTGACTGCCGCCGGCTTCGAGGAGGTCGCCGAGTTCCAGGCGGATCTCGGGATTCCATCGGCGCTCGCCGTCGGTCGCCGTCCGTAGGCTTCTCCCTATGAACGTCCAGCTCTTCGCGACCTGCCTGGGCGACTTGATCTTTCCAGAGGCCGTGGAAGACGCGCGGGCGCTGCTCGAGGAAGCGGGGTTCGAGGTCGAGTTCCCGCGCGCACAGGTGTGCTGCGGACAGCCGGCCTTCAACTCGGGGCACAGGAAGGCGGCGAGACGGGTCGCGAAGACCTTCGTCAAGGCGTTCTCGCGTTCGGCTCCGGTGATCCTCCCCTCGGGCTCCTGTACGACCATGGTCGCTCGCTACCTCCCGGAGCTCGTCGGGGTCGAGCCCTACGACGTGTGGGAGCTCTCAGCATTCCTCGACGCGAAGGGGACCGACCTCCCGCTTCGCAACGAGGGCAGGACCGTCGCCTACCACGATTCGTGTCACATGCTTCGTGAGCTGAAGATCTCGGCGCAGCCCCGCCGCCTCCTCGAGCGAACAGGAGCCCAGGTGATCATGCTGCCGCGCCCGGATCTCTGCTGCGGGTTCGGAGGGACGTTCTCCGTCCGCCAACCAGAGATCTCGCTGGCCATGGCCGACGACAAGCTCGGCGGCGTCACCGCGGTCGGTGCGGAGGCGCTCGTGACCGCAGACCCCGGATGCCTGATGCACCTGCGGGGTAGGACGGAGAATTCCGCCGGGCCGCCCGTCGTGCACCTTGCGACGGCTCTGGCAAGGGGCGTTTCCGCTTGAGGCGTCCAATGTCAACCCCAAACCCACGCGCGTTCCTCGGGTGTCGCTGCGGGTGCGGGGCCGGAGGGCACAGTGTGGGTCACACGGGCCCGGAAGGCGCCGTGCCCGCAGCGGCGCCAGGCGTCGGCGGAGCCGGGCTCCGCCCGGCAGGAGCCGTCGCCGGCGAGGGATGCGCGTGAGTGAGCTCGCGCAACCGCCGGATCGCTTCCGCGAGGTCGCCAAGAAGAAGCTTGCCGACCCGAAGCTCGAGGCGGCAATCGCATCGTCGGTCGAGCGCCTTCGCTCGCACAGGCTCGATGCCTGGGCAGAGCT
>JBBQXH010000198.1:0-5436 GCA_038209835.1 Gaiellales bacterium
CGAGAAGGCGCGCGAGGCGGTTCCGAGCTACGGCACCGACGAGTGGCACGACCAGGTGACGGACTGGGAACGCGACCAGTTTCTATTCCTGTCGTGATGGCCCCGTGAGCTTGGATCGCGCCGACGTCCTCATCATCGGGGCGGGAGCCTCCGGCGGCGTCGTCGGGCGCCGGCTCGCAGAAGCGGGCTTCGACGTCGTGTGCCTCGAGCAGGGGGAGTGGCCCGACCGAAACGACTATCCGGGCCCGAAGCCCGACTGGGAGCTACAGGCTCTCCGGCAGTGGTCGGCCGATCCGAACGTGCGCCAGAACCCGGCCGACTATCCGGTCAACGCGGATGAGTCCGAGATCGTTCCGCTGATGTTCAACGGCGTGGGTGGATCAACGATCCTCTATGCCGGCGACTGGCCGCGCATGCTGCCGTCGGATTTCCGAGTCAGGACGCTCGACGGAGTCGCGGACGACTGGCCGCTGACCTACGAGGAGCTCGAGCCGTTCTACGATCGGATCGCGCATGAGACGGGGGTCTCGGGGCTGGCCGGCGACCCCGCCTATCCCGAGGGCGAGGACCTCCCGCTTCCACCCCTGCCGCTCGGGGACGGCGTCATCGACGTCGTGCGCGCGCACGACCGTCTGGGGTGGCACTGGTGGCCGGCTCCGAACGCGATCCTCTCGGCCCCGTACCGGGGACGGCACCCGTGCGCGCAGTGGGGCTCCTGCATGCAGGGCTGTCCAGAGGGCGCGAAGGCGTCGACGGATATCACCCACTGGCCGGAGGCCATCGCGCACGGAGCCCGCGTCGTCACCGGGGCGCGGGTGGTTCGGCTGGCCATGGGGTCGAACCGCCTGGTCGAAGGCGCCGTGTACGTCGACGAGGCCGGCGACACTCACCTCGCCGAGGCCGATGTGGTCGTGCTCGCCGCGAACGCGCTGGGGACGGCCCGGCTCCTGCTCGCGTCGGCGGACGGCGAGTTCCCGGATGGGCTCGCGAACTCGAGCGGCCTCGTCGGGCGGCGGCTGATGATGCATCCGTTCGCGGTCGTCACCGGCGTCTTCGAGCGCTTTCTCCAGACTTGGATAGGGAATGTCGGATCGAGGATCCACTGTCTCGAGTTCTACGAGACCGACTTCAGTCGAGGGTTCGTGCGAGGCGCGAAGTGGAGCATGGCACCGTCGACCGGTGGGCCGATGAACGCCGCCCTGCCGGCGCGGGCCGGGGGAGAGGTCTGGGGCCCTGACCATCACCGCCGCGTGAAGGAGCGCTTCGGTCACTGTCTCAGCTGGGGGATCTTCGGCGAGGATCTGCCCGACGAGCGGAATCGGGTCGAGCTCGACCCAGATCTCGTCGACGGCGCCGGGCTTCCAGGCGCGAGGATCGTCTACAAGCATTCCGAGAACTCACGCAGGCTTCTCGACTTCCACGTCGAGCGCGCGACCGAGTCGATGCGGGAGGCCGGAGCCGTGAGCGTCGACACCCTGACGATGATGCGGAACGCCGGCTGGCACCTGCTCGGAACCGCTCGGATGGGAAACGACCCCGCATCGTCGGTCGTCGACGCCTGGGGGAAGACGCACGACATCGACAACCTCTACGTCGTGGACGGAAGCGTCTTCGTGACCTCGGGCGGGGTGAATCCGACGAACACGATCTCGGCGCTCGCTTTGCGCTTCGCCGACGGCCTGGTCGAACGCCGGGTGAAACAGCGGGTGCCCTCATGACATCTGCGGAGACGGGATCCGGGATCGACGGCGTCCTGCGCGAGCGGCTTGCGCGGTTGGCCGACGACCTGATTCCGCCCGTCGACGGGATGCCCGCGCCGAGCAGCATCGACCTCGCCGGGCGGCAGCTCGACGGCGTCATCGCCTCCCGGCCGGATCTCGTCACGGGCATCCGGCGCGCGCTCGAAGCCGCCGACGGCGCGCACGACCCGATCGCTTGGCTCGAGGCCCTCCGCACCGAGGATCCTCCGGGTCACGACGCTCTGGTCACAGCCGTGGTCGCCGGCTACTACATGCACCCTGACGTGATGCTCCGGCTGGGCTATCCCGGGCAGGTAGCCCAGCCGGTGAGCGTCGCGGGCTTTCCCGACTATCTGAACGAGGGATTGCTGGAACGCGTCTACGAGCGTGGCCCCATCTATCGCCCGACGCCGGGAACGCCCGCGTAGCACTAGGTCGAGCGGAGGCTCCGCAGGCGTTCTCCGAGCCGTGCCGCGTGGTCGGCCGCAGCCTCAAGCTCTCCCGCGTCCGCCGCGACTCGCAGGGCCCCGAGGCGGCTGTCGAGCTCCCGGGTGCCTGCGGGATCGAGCGTCCCCGTGAGCCGGTCGCGGATCCACTCGAGTGTGGCGACGTCGCCGCTTACCCCGGCGCGATCGCCGGCGGCGGCATGCACGAGGATCTGATGGGTCCAGAGTTCGAAGCGATTGCGGTCGACCTCGGCCGGAGGTCGGTACTGCAGTTCGAGGGCAAGAGCCCATTGGGCGGTATCGATCGCCGCCTGGCTGGCTTGAACGGCCCTGTGGGCGTCCACCTCGCGGGCGAGCACAACCAGTGACCCACTCAGTCGCTCGGCGATCAGGGGCGGTTGCCCTTCACTGTGGAGGGCGTCCCATGAAGCGTTCATGCGCCTCAGGGTTGCGGCGGCCGCCTCCCAATCCCCGGCCGTAACGGATCCGAGCATTCCGCTCGCCGCGGTCGTCAGGCTGTTGAGCTCAGCGGGCTCGGGAGGAAGGCTCTCGGTCGGGGCTGAGACGGCGAGCGCCTCGAGGTTCTGCCCAGCGCCCGTCGAAAACTCGCCGTACCCCGGAGCGAAGATTTTCTCCTCGGTCGTCTCGTCGAGGTGGAGCTCCTCGCCGACGATCGCGCCGGCGATCGGGCCTGAAGGGCCCTGGACGGTCTTCCCGACGTCCTTGACGACGACCTGCTCGAACACGATTCCCGTGACGTTCTCGGCCCGGAACACGTCCCCGACTGCCGGCTTACCCGGCATGATCATCGCCGGCGGCCCTTCCTTGCCGGCGAGCCAGGTGCCCTCGGTCGTCGCGACGTTGCCGTCCTTGTAGTCGACGACGTCCTCGCCGAAGTACCACACGGAGCCGTCGTCGGCTTGCGCGTAGCGGTCGATCGCGACCTCCTCGATGCGACCGTTGCGGTAGGCCGTGTACTGGGAGACGAGCGTCTCGATCATCTGTCCGTCCCACTCGATCATCCTCGTCTCGGGAAGCAACGTGGTCTCGGACCGAAACGGCTGGCCCTCGACCTGGCCCACCAGGACGACTGACCGGAGCGTGCTGATCGGATAGAGCGGGTTGGTCACGTTCGTCGGGTGCGAGAACGAAGGTTTCGTCGTGTCGACCCGCTGGCTCTCTGGAGCGCAGCCCGTGCCGCTGTACGTGCCGCATTCGGTGATCCCGAAGCTGCTCAGATCGGCGAGGACAGCGTTTGTTGCGGTCGAAGCGGCGGGCGAGCCGCCTCCGCCGCTAGCGGTGCAGCCGCCCGCCACGAGGGCAGAGGCCAAGCCGAGGCCGAACCATCGAGAACGCTGCCCGCTTTCGGGCTCGTCTCTGTCGTTCACTCGCTGCATGCGCCACCATTTCATCCTCCAATCAGCTGTTTCCGGAGGATGATCGGACCGCGCGATGAACCAGCGATGAGAAGCTTTCGGCGTGACCGGGCCTGCGGCCCTCCCGTGGCACGGCTGGCGCCTGCGGCGCCGTTGCGTGCCGGCTGCGCGCCGCTTCCGCGGCTTGTACCGAGCCCTGCGGGCTCAGTAGGCCTTCCGTCCTGGCGGCCTTCGGCCGCGTCCGCTGCGCGCCGCTTCCGCGGCTTGCTACCCGGCTCGAAGCGCCGGCATGATCTCCTTGCCGTAGGTCTCGAGGATCGATTCCTGGCCCTCGGTCATGAGGTAGATGTTCCAGTGGGCGACGCCGATCGCCTCGAGCCGCATGAGCTTCGCGATGTGCTCCTCGGGAGTGCCGAGGATCGAGAACCGGTCGCACGTCTCGTCGTCGACGAACTCGCCGTGCTTCGCGCCGACGCGGCTGTGATCCTTGTAGTCGTAGAAGTCACGCCGCTTGACGTACTCGAAGAGCGCGGGCGGCAGCTCGGTCTCCGGGTAGCGCTGGAGCAGGTCCATGACGTGGTTCGAGACCATGGCCGGGAACCAGCGTGTCTGTTCGCGGGCCTTCGCCATGTCGTCGGAGATGAATGCGGGCGCGCAAACGATCGGCTTCAGCGCCGCCGGGTCGCGTCCGGCCTCCTCGGCCGAGCGGCGGGCGATGCCCATGATCCACTCGACGATGTCGGGGTCGGCCAGCTGGATGACGACGCCGTCGCCGACGCGCCCCGCGACGCCGAGCGCCTTCGGCCCGTAGCCGGCCACGTACATCGGAATCTCCGGCCGTCCGTGCGCCCAGGTCAGCTCGAGCTCCTTGCCGTTCCACTCGACCGGGCGCCCGTTCATCATGTCCTTCATCATCACGAGCGCCCGCTCGAACTCGGCCATCTTTACCGGCTCGAGTCCGATCGTGCGACGCGCCGAGTCGCCGCGCCCGATCCCCATGAACATCCGGCCTTCGGAGATGTCCTGCAGCGTCGCGTACGCGCTCGCGATGACGGTCGGGTCACGTGTGCCCGGATTCGTTACGCAGTGCCCGAACCTGAGCGTGCTCGTATTGACGGCTGCCAGCGTGAGAAGGGGTACCGACTCCTGCCAGAGCAAGTGCGAGTCGTAGGTCCAACCCCAGTCGAAGCCGCTCTGCTCGGCGAGCTGGAACAGCTCGACGAAGCGCCGGTGCGGCGGGTCGGGCAGCACGGTCACGCCGAAGGTCAGCATCTGCGCTCCTTCTTCGCTTGCGGGGACGGAAGCGTATCCGGTCGCGCCGGGCGCGAGAGTTCCTACTCGTCCTCGACCCGGTTCTGCTCGAGCCACGCCTTCGCCACGCGCTTCTGCGCGCGGGTCAGCCAGGCCTCGGCGACCACGTCGTGCAGCTCGTCGCGGTCGAGACTTGCGAGCGTCGGGATGCGAACGAGCACGGCCGGATAGCCGCGGAAGTGCGGGGTCGTGAAGTAGACGCCCCGATCGTCGGCGAGAAGCAGGTCCTTCACCTCGAGGTCGGCCACGCGGAACATCAGCACGTCGTCGAGCCGCTCGCCGGTCGCGGGATCGACGGCATCCGCCCGACGGCTCCGATGGATGCAGAAGACCTTGCCGTGGACGAGGTAGGCCGGCCGTCCGTCTTTCGACACGTCCTTGGTCGTCTCCGGCATGGCGAGCGCGAGCTCGTCGAGGTCGGTCATCGTTGGCACGCAGCTACTCTGCCATTCGCTCCACGAGCCTGTGGAACCGGGCGCGCGGATGTGTCGAACCCTGCCGAGCTCGACGGGCCTTCGCGTCCTTGCGCCCGCGATTGCTCTTCGCGTCCTGGCGGCCTGCGGC
>JBBQXH010000199.1:0-5388 GCA_038209835.1 Gaiellales bacterium
GCAGCGGCCGAATGCAAGGCGCCGAAGGCGCCGCGCAGCGGCCGTAGGCCGCGAAGTTTCACGGGCCGAAGGCCCGTACAGGCGCAAGGCGCCGAAGGCGCCGCGCAGCGGCCGGAGTAGGCCGCGAAGGTTCACGGGCCGGCAGGCCCGTACAGTCGTGAGGCAATGATAGAGCTGGCGCGCAGCGGCCGAACGCAAGGCGCCGGAGGCGCCGCGCAGCGGCCGGAGTAGGCCGCGAAGTTTCACGGGCCGAAGGCCCGTACAGGCGCGAGGGAAATCACGACGGCCGGCGCCTACAACTTGCCGAGCGCCGCTCGGACTGCCTCGTCATCCTCGAGGTCGATGCGTGGACGCATTGGCCGCGATTTCCAGGCGAGCCGTCTCGACGGATCGGCGCGTTCGTCGGCGGCGAAGGCCTTTGCGAGGATCTCCGAGGCTAGTTGGCCGAGCGACTTCCCCTCGGTCTGGCGCCGCCGCTCGAGCTCGTCCAGAACCGTGGGGTCGAGGTCGAGCGTTGTTCGAGGCATGATGCGTGATGCTAGCGCGTGCCCGTACGGGCCTGACGGCCCGTGGAGCTTCGCGGCCTACTCCGGCCGCTGCGCGCCGGCTGCGCCGGCTTGCTATTCAGTCAGCTCGAGCGGCTCGATCCGACCGCCTCGGATCGTCCAGGCGGCCAGCTCACCGCTTCGCACCGTGAGGATCACGTACGGCCGCCCCTCCCAGAGCCCGATGTTCTCGACGTCGGTGCGGGAAGGGCGGGGCGGGCTCGAGAGATGTGAGTGGAACACGGCGAGGTCGTAGCCCTCGTCCTCGAGAAACCAGACGTCCGGGCCGGCGTCGAGCTCGAACCGGTAGGGGCTCGCGGCGGCATTCCGCGCGGGGATGTAGCGGTCGGCGACGCCGTCTTTGAGCGCGATCAGGCCGCACGCCTCGTTCGGCTGTTCCGTCTCGGCGTGCTCGACGATCGCCGAGCGGACGCCGGCCGGGATTACCACCAGACGCGATCCTCCATCGACCGCTCGACATCCTCGAGGGGCTGCGTCCAGAAGTCGGCCGACAGATATTTCCAGCCGCCGTCTGCAAGAACGGTGACGATGACGCCCTCGTCGAGCTCGTTGGCGATCAGCTGGGCGACGTGGACGGCGGCACCGCAGGACACACCGGCGAAGATGCCCTCATGGTTGAGCAGCTGGCGGACGCCGCGAACAGCGTCCTCGTTCGAGACGAGGATCTTCCGGTCGAGCTTCGTGATGTCGAGGATCGGCGGCGTGTAGCCGTCCTCGAGCGAGCGGAGGCCCATCACGGGGTCGCCCTGGAGCGGCTCGGCTGCCACGATCTGGATGTTGGGGAACGACTCTCGAAGCCGCTCGGCGCTCCCCATGAGCGTTCCGCCCGTGCCGAGCCCGGCGACGAAGGCGTCGACCCGCGGCAGGGCGTCTGCGATCTCGGCGCCCGTGCCCTCGTAGTGGGCCCGAGGGTTGGCCTCGTTTGCGTACTGGAACGGCATGTAGTACTTCGGGTCGCGCTCTGCCATCTGGAGCGCGAGCCGTACGGCCCCGTTCGAGCCCTCGGACGCAGGCGAGAAGACGACGCTCGCTCCGAAGAGCTCGAGGAGACGGATCCGCTCGGGCGTCGAGTTCTCGGGCATGACGCACGTGAGCGTGTACCCCTTCACCTTCGCGACCATCGCGAGCGAGATTCCGGTATTGCCACTCGTCGGCTCGAGGAGCTCTCGGCCGGGAGCGAGCTCACCACCCGCCTCCGCTGTCTCGATCATGGTCTTCGCGACGCGGTCTTTGATCGAGCCCGTGGGATTCTGCCCTTCGAGCTTGGCGTAGAGCTTGACGTTCGGGTTGGGGCAGATGCGGGAGAGCTCGACGAGGGGCGTCGAGCCGACGAGGTCGAGCACGCTCGACGCGACGACGGGGGCGCGGCGCTCGAGCGGAATCTGGCCGCCTGCCATCGCTGGCAGGAGGATCACGGTCGAGCCGTCGGTCACCAGCGTGTCGAGCCCCTGGAGCGTCCGTACGTCCTCGTTGTTCAGATAGACGTTGACGAAGGGAGCGATATCGCCGTTGTCGAGCACCTGAGCGCCAAGGCCCGGGAAGCGCGATGCGAGGTCGTCGAGCACGTCGCGCATGGTCGCGCCGTCGGCCTCGACCTCTCGGACGCCGCCGACCTCGGCGCGCAGCGTTGGGGGGATGCGAACCTTCGTCATCAAGAGACCACGTGGGTGGCCCCACACTGGCAAAACTCGACGTAGTCGATGTACTCGGTGATCGTCGGGTGCTCGCCGCACACGGGGCACTCGGGATCCTTGCGGAGGTTGATCTCCGTGAACGATCCTTCGAGGGCCTCGAAGAGCAGGGAGCGCCCGACGAGCGGCTCGCCGATGCCGAGCAACAGCTTGATCGCCTCGTTCGCCTGGAGCGAGCCGATGATCCCCGGGAGCACTCCCAGCACGCCACCTTCGGCGCAGCTCGGCGCGAGCTCGGGTGGTGGAGGCTGCGGGAAGAGGCAGCGGTAGCACGGCCCGTCATGCGGCTTGAACACCGTCACCTGGCCGTGGAAGCGGTAGATCGAGCCGTGTACGACCGGGATGTCGTGCCAGACCGATGCGTCGTTCAGCAGGTATCGCGTCGGGAAGTTGTCCGCTCCGTCGACGATCACGTCCCAGCCGTCGGCGAGGATGCGATCGATGTTCTCGGAGTCGAGGCGCTCCTGGTAGGGGATCACGTTGACGTCCGGGTTGATCCCCTCGAGCGTCTTCTTCGCGGAGATGACCTTCGGCTCGCCGAGTGTCGACGTCGAGTGGATGATCTGGCGCTGCAAGTTCGATGCGTCGACCGTGTCAGGGTCGATGATGCCGAGCGCGCCCACTCCGGCTGCGGCGAGGTAGAGAGCCGCCGGCGAGCCGAGCCCGCCTGCCCCGAGAAGGAGAACACGCGAGTCGAGCAGCTTCAGCTGGCCGGCTTCGCCGACCTCGGGAATCAGGATGTGGCGGCTGTAGCGTGCGCGCTGCTCGGGCTGGAGGGAGCGCGGAAGATCGTACGGAAGGCCGTCGTCCTTCCACTGGGTGAATCCTCCCGAGAGCGACGAGACGTTCGTGTAGCCGAGCTCCTCGAGCGACTTCGCGGCGAATGCCGAGCGGCTGCCCGCGGCGCAGTACACGATGACCGGGCTGTCCCGGTCGGGAACGACCTGCTCGATACGTGATTCGAGAAAGCCGCGCGGAACCCAGACCGCGCCCGGGAGGTGACCTTCCTCCCACTCGTCGCGCTCGCGGACGTCGATGACTGCGGGCGGATCGGCGCCCTTCAAGCCCTCCGCCGTGGCGGCAGGATCGATTTCCTCGATCTCGGCCTTCGTCTGCTTGAGGAGTTCGCGATACGTAGCCATTGCTTTCAAGAGTATAGCGAGCGGGGGAAGTGCAACCTTCTGCCAGGGTTCAACGCTACGCTCGCTTCGTGTCTTCCCGCGCCCGCGTGTACGCGACAGTGGTGGTGGCCTGCATCGCCGCAGCGGGAATCGCAGCCGGAGTGGCGTGGACGGGCCGTGGCGAGACCACTCCTGCGGTGCAGATCGAGACGGGCCCGCGTGAGGGGAATCCTCCGCTCGCGCTCGACTTCCTGGTGCGAGATCGCAACGAGGCAGTGGCCCTTCAGAACGCTGTGCGCCTCTACCAGAACGGCGACACGAACCAGGCGCTCTCGCGTTTCGAGCAGGTCCTTCGCGACGATCCCGAGTCCCTGTACGCGGCGGTCGGCGCGGCATTCTCGCGCTTCCCGGACGGGACGGTTGCCGATCTCCAGGATCTTGCGCGCACCCATCCGGCGAGTGCGCTCGTCCAGCTCCATCTGGGCCTAGCTCGGTACTGGCTCCGCCAGAACGCCGAGGCCACATCGGCCTGGAAGAAGGCGGAGGCTGTCGAGCCCGATTCCGCTGCCGCGATCCGTGCCGAGAGCCTCCTGCATCCGGAGATGCCCGAAGGCCGCCCGTATTTCGTGCCGTCTTCGACGGTCGCGAAGGACATCGCAGGGATGCTCCCGCTCCAGCAGCTCGCCGCGCTCGAGCGGCGTGCGACCAGCTCAGGCGATGCCGAGGCCTGGATCCTCTACGGAACGGCGCTCCAGCGCGCCGGCCGGCCCGTCTCCGCCGCCGAGGCGTTCGACCGCGCTGTCGAGATCGAGCCGGACAATGTCGAGGCCCAGACCGGCGCGGCGCTCGCACGCTTCACGAAGGACGACCCATCGAAGGCGTTCTCGAAGCTCGGCCCGCTGTCGAAAGCCCACCCCGATGCGGCGGTCATCAGGTTCCACCTCGGGCTGGCTCTTCTCTGGCTACGCGATGTGGCGGATTCGAAGACGCAGCTCGAGGCGGCCGTGAAGGACGAGCCGGGCTCCGTCTACGCACGCGAGGCGGCCCTCCTACTCAATCGGCTGAAAGAAGCGCAGGCCGGAGGGGCATCCACCGCGGGCTAACAACCGGGCGGCTACGCCGTCCGATTGAGATGCGAGAGTCGCGCACACATCGGGCCATTCTCGTGACGATGCGCTCGTTGACACAAAGGACACCCGCGTCTACGGTCAAACAAGGTTCAGCGTGAGGACAGGGAGCGACTGATGCTCGAGCACGATGGAGCGGATGCGCTCGTTCGCCAGGGCCAGGAGGCAGGGTTCCTGACGACCGAGGAGATCTCCCTCGCGCTCGACGAGATGGGACTCGAGCCGGGCGAGGTCGACGAGTTCTACGACGCGCTCGAGGACCTGCAGATCGAGGTCGTCGATGACAAGGCTGACGTTCCGGAACCCGAGGTCGAGCTCGACTACGCCGTCAAGGTGGTTTCGACCGACTCGCTCCAGCTCTTCCTGAAGGACATCGGCAAGGTGCGGCTTCTGACGGCAGCGCAGGAGGTCGAGCTCTCGAAGCGGATCGAGCGTGGCGACCATCTCGCGAAGCAGCAGATGGTGGCGGCGAACCTCCGGCTCGTCGTCTCGATTGCGAAGAATTACCGCAACCAGGGCCTGCCGTTCCTCGATCTGATCCAGGAGGGAACGATCGGGCTTGTCCGCGCGGCGGAGAAGTTCGATTACCGGCGCGGCTACAAGTTTTCGACCTACGCGACGTGGTGGATCCGTCAGGCGGTTGCGCGTGCGCTGGCCGACAAGGGGCGGACGATCCGAATGCCGGTGCACGTGGTCGAGAAGCTGAACAAGATCGCCCGGACCGAGCGGAAGCTCGTGGGAGAGCTCGGCCGTGACCCGACCGCTGCCGAGATCGCGGCCGAGGTCGCGCTTCCCGTCGAGGAGGTCGAGCAGATTCGCCGAAGCGCCCAGACCCCTGTGTCGCTCGAGAAGCCGGTCGGTGACGAGGACGAGTCGGAGTTCG
>JBBQXH010000200.1:0-5367 GCA_038209835.1 Gaiellales bacterium
CGCCGGCTACCGCTACGGCCCGGGCGTCTTCAAGCTCGACCTCGCCCTCGACGGGCCGATCCCGTGGAAGGCACCGGAGTGCGCGCGCGCCGCCACCGTGCACCTCGGCGGCACCTTGGGGGAGATCGCCAGGTCCGAAACGGCCATGTCAAGGGGTCAGACCCCGGAGCGCCCGTACGTGCTCCTCGCCCAGCAGAGTCTCTTCGACCCCTCGCGCGCGCCCGCGGGCAACCACACCGCCTGGGCGTACTGCCACGTCCCGAACGGCTCTCAAGTCGATATGACGGATCGCATCGAGGAGCAGATCGAGCGCTTCGCCCGGGGTTTCCGTGAGCTCGTCCTCGCCCGGCACACGATGGGGCCGGCGGAGATCGAGGCCTACAACCCGAACTACATCGGCGGCGACATCAACGCCGGGATCCAGGACCTGCGTCAGCTCTACACGCGCCCGGTGGCGCGTGTCGTTCCGTACGCGACGCCCGTGAAAGGGCTGTATCTCTGCTCCGCGTCGACCCCCCCCGGTGGAGGCGTCCACGGCATGTGCGGCTATTGGGCAGCACAGGCCGCCCTGCGTGCACTCGGCTGAGGACTGCGAAGGCTCAGCTCACACGTCGAGCTCGCCACAGGAGTGAGTGCATACGGGACCTCACCGAACGGTCCGTTGGGGTCGGAAGCCTTGAACGCGAGCACACCCGGAGGGATCTCCGTCGTCACGCCCGGAAACGCCCTTACGTCCTCCTGGCGCAGCAGAGCCTGTCGACCCCACCGGGCGGCGGCGTCCACGGCAGGTGCGGCTACTGGGCTACCAAGTCCGCCTTGCGCAGCCTCTGACTCTACGAGGCTGCCCTTCGTATCCGTACCAGGCCGACGAGCGCCAATCCGAGAACCACCACCCCAGCGAGGCCACCCGCAAGAGGCGCGGCCGGGAGCGAACCTGGGTCGGGGTCAGAAACCGGCTCCGACGGCGCCGGCTGCGGCGCCGGGTCGGGGCTGACCGGGTCGCCGATCGTGACCGCGGGATAGGGATAGATGCGCCCGTCGATGCCGCCAACGATCTCGTACGACCACGTCCCCGCCTCGGGAAAAACGACGCGCGCATCGTAGATGCCGGATTTCCCGGTCGGCGCCGTGGTGAACTCGACGCTCTCACCGCTGCCCGTGTTGCGAATCACGATCGTCGGTGGTCGGCCGGAATTCAGGGCGCCGGGGTCGGCGAGGACCCGGATCGTCGGCGTCCAGGGCTCGCCCGGATCGATTCCCGTCGGCGTCGAGCTGACCTCGACGCCCTGTTCCTTCGCGGCTGCGGGCTCCGCGAGGGCCACAAGGGTCACGAGCAGGGCGGCGAACGACATCAGCATGAGCTTCATGTTCCCTCCTTCGTCACCCCCTCTTACGCTTGCCGGTCGGAACAGGTTCCCGCGTTGGGGCAACGCGCGAGAATGCGCACCTGCCGGGGTCGAATCTCGACCAGGACGGAAGCCAGGTTGTTCGCGTAGCCGGCTTCCCGGAGCGACCGGTCGCGGTTCGCGCGATGGACCAGGACGTATCGCCCCGGCCGAAGGCCGGTGACGTCGATCCACTGCCCTTCCAGCTCGGGCACGTAGTCGTCGCCGTACCCCACGGAGATGCCCTGCTCGATCGCGAGCAGTCCGGAGCCGAATCGTCCGCACTCCCGCGTCAGCACCGGCTCCGGCGGCTCTCCGGGCAGATCGGCCGCCGACGTCTCGTACCGATCGCCAAGGCAGAACCCGGTCTTGCGTCCCGGGCGAACGAGCCGACCTTCGGTCGTCCGGAGCTCGTAACGCTCGAATCCGACCAGGTGCCAGTGCTCGTGCGTCTCCGAGCGCGCGTAGCGGATCGTGGCGACGACCCCGATCGCGCGGCGAGTGCCGTCCGACATGACGATGATCTGGCGGGCGCGCATCTCCGACTCGCGTGCCGTCCTCCGCGAGCCCTCGAGGAGCACCGGACCCTCGCCGACGTTGTCGACCGCCGAGGCGAAGACGAGCAGCCGGCGCCCCGGTATCTGCTCGATCGAGATCGCGTAGGGCACGGCCTGCTCGAGGTCGGGAAGCAGCTCGCGGGCCCCGCCACCGCAGCCCGCGAGAGCGGCGAGCAGCACGAGGGCGAGCGGCCGCAGACCCACTACTGGACGGAGCGGGCGACGGCCAGCGAACCGTCGAGCAACAGGTCGGACTCGATCCTGAGCAGGAGATTCCCGTGCTCCCAGAGGAGCGTATTTCCCGCGAGGCGGAGAGTGCCCACGGCGATCTCCCCGTCCGGCCGGCGATAGAAGAACTCGTGGGCGGGACCCGAGATCCAGATCCCCTTCCCCCCGTCGACCGTCACCTCACGGGCGTCGGTTCCACCGGCGACGAGCTTGCCGATCATCTCGGACGCGAGGTCCCCGCGGAACTGGGTGAGCAGAAGCCCGACTCCGGGATGCGTCTCCCGAAGCCGCTCGTCCGGCTCGTACAGCAGCGAGACACGTGCCGTCCGCCCCGTCCCTTCCACGTACACGCGGTCCGGATCGCCGAGAGCCTCGGGGACGAGGATCGGGAAGCCCACCTGACGGCGCGCCTCGTCGAGCGAGAGCGGTCGCCCGAGCGCGAGATCGGTGGTCTCCGGGACTGCCGGGAGGGAGACGACGCGCTCGACCGTCGCGCCCTGGAGGCCGAGCCAGCCGAGAATCGCGTCGCGCGAGCCCGGGACGGCAAACGCGCTTCCGACGGCCACGAGGAAGACCGCGAGCGCGATCGCAAGCGTCCGGCCGAGCCGCCGGCCCGGGGGCAGGCGTTCGCCGACCTCGATCCGCGCACGGACGCGCGGAGCGAGCCCCGGTGCCGGCGGGAGATCGAGCCAGCTCCCGAGCTCGACTAGCCTCTGCTCGAGATCAGCCATCGGAGCCTCCCATCCGCTCGCTGAGCCGGGCGAGCGCCCGGGCCGACCTCGACTTGACGGTCCCCGGACGACGTCCTATCACGGCCGCAGTCTCCAGCTCCGAGAAGCCGAGGAAGTACCGGCAGCCGATTACCAGGCGCTCGTCATCCGAGAGGCCGTTGACGAGGGCGAGCAGCTCTCGGCGCTCCTCCGACTGGAGCAGCGCCGCCTCGGGGGCCGGGGCCGCGGCCCCCGTCGGCGGGGCTTCGGCCGCGCGCAGCACGAGCTCCGCACGCCGTCTGGCCGACCTTCGACGGTTACGGGCCTCGTTGGCGACGATCGTCAGGAGCCACGGCCTGAACGGCGCGCCCGGCCGGAAGCGACCGAGCGCCGCATGCGCTCTGACGAACGCATCCTGCGCCGCCTCTTCAGCATCGGCAGCGGATCCGGTAATCAGGTAGGCGGTGCGAAACGCGATGGTCTGGTACTCCTCGACGAGGTCTTCGTAGGCGCGGAGGTCTCCGCGCCGCGCGCGCTCGACAAGCGCGGACTCCCACGCTGCGTCGGCGCTCTCCAGTGGCCGGCCCTCCACCGCCCTCTATTACACCGCTCGCGCAGGCGGCGTTCCGCGGCCCCCTCGAACGCCCGGTCAGCGGGCGAGCGGTGGGCTGCCCGCCACGCGTTTGTAGATCGCCTTTGCGGCCGGGATGACGTCCTCCTTCGCGACATCACCGGGCCTCGCGTCGAGCGTGAGCACGTCGTAGAGGAACGGGCCGTCGGTGAATTGGATCTCGAATGCCTCGAACGGATCGTTCGGCCCGCTGCCACCGGTGTCCTCGTCACGGCTTCTCCTGACGCCCTTCGCCCCGGGAAGGCCTGGTACATCGAACGGCTCGATGTCAACGTTGCAGACATCCGGACAGGGCGATGTCGAGTCGGTGTAGGCCCAGGCCATCGCCTTCTCGGCCTGCGCCGACGAGCCGAGCTGGATCACTGCCGAGGCGACGATCGGCTTCTTCCCCACGAGCTGCTGCGTCGTGATCATCGCGCCGCGGAAGCCATCCGCGGTGAGCTCTCTTACGGCCCCTTCCGGTGTGATCCGCACGAACGATTCCTTCGCCTGGTCGACGAACGCCGGGAGATCGAGCGCGACGGGCGGGTTCTTGTCGGCGACGAATCCGGGCATGTCACCACCTTGGAGGACTCGCTGCCAGAGCGGGAGAGCGATCCGGGACTCGGTCGTCTGCGCGGTTCCTCCGCAGCCCGCGACAGCCAAGGTGGCGAGAGCGAGCATGGCTATGCAAAGCCTGGGCTTCATGACGTCCTCCTTTCGGGGTATGTGGAGCTAGCGGGTCGCGTCGATGCGGGAGATTGTGTCCTCGGTCAGGCTCGTGACCCAGATCGAGTCGCCTACGACGGACAGTGCGTGCGCAGCCCCGTCGAATGAGGAGGGGTCAGCGATGCGAATCGGCGAGCCGATCTTCTCCCCGGTCGACGCGTCGATCCGCGTTACGGTGCCGCCGTCCTGGCTCGCCACCCAGACGGAGCCGGCCGCCGCCGCGATCCAGGTCGAGTTCCCGCCGGTGTCGATCGGGTCGCCGATCGTCTGCATCGTCTTCGGGTCGACGCGACTGACCGTGCCGCTCTCGCGGTTCGCGACCCAAACGCTTCCGCCGGCGAGAGCGATACCGACCGGGAAGCGGCCCACCTTGACGCGTGCGGTTTCACCGGTTGCTGGGTCGATCCGGACGAGCTCGCCGTCGTCGGAAGCCGTCGCCCAGAGCATGCCGTCCCCGTATGCGAGCCCGACGGACATGTGATCAGAGATCGGGAAAGGATCGCCGATCGGCTGGAGCGTCTCCGGATCGAGTCGATGGACAGCCGAGGGAGCGTTGCGCTGGAAGTGGCCGAGCCAAAGGGCGCCGCCTCCCCACACGAGCTCGCCCGGCCCGAACGGGAACGACCTGCGGGCCAGGATCTTGCCGGTTTTCCAGTCGAGCCTGAGCACCTCGCCCGGCTTGTCGTTGCCCTTCGGGAAGTGGCCCGCGATGAGGGCATCGCCAACCCGGATGGTGTAGCTCGGCTCGCCCACGAAGGGCACGGTCTTCTCGACGGCGCCAGTCGCGAGGTTGACCCGAACGAACCCTCTCGTCTCGCATCCGCCCGGGACGTCGCAGTTCATCGTCAACCACATGGCGTCCTCGCTCGCCGTCACCCACCCCGGATGTCCCGGGACGTGCAGAGTGGCGGCGACGCTGTCGGTGGACGTCGTGCTCCCGCCTCCGAGAGTGAAGACGAGCACGATGCCCACAGCGGCGAGGATCACCGACAGCGTCGCGACGAGCACTCGTGTACGCCGGGTACCGAAGCGCCTCGGCGCTTGCGGCTCGGCCTCGATGAACTGTTGCATGCTTTCCATGATCCCACCCTTCTCGCGTTTGTCGAATCCGATGGGATCACCTGCCGAAGGTCACGGCGTCGGGGATA
>JBBQXH010000201.1:0-5360 GCA_038209835.1 Gaiellales bacterium
AGTTTGGCCTGAGCGTGCTCGATACGGGCGGTGCAGCCCTCATCGTCAGCCAGTTCACGCTGATCGCCGATACGACGAAGGGAAACCGTCCGAGCTTCGGGGATGCGGCCCGCCCGGAGGATGCCGAGCCGGTCTACGCGGCGTTCTGCAAGGCGCTTGCGGACAGTGGCGTCCATGTCGCGACCGGGCGGTTCGGCGCTCGGATGGTTGTCGCGATCGAGAACGACGGCCCGGTGACGCTGATCCTCGATACATGAGGCACGAATTGCCTCGCGGAAGGCGTGCGATGCTATCCTTCGGGTCGCCACCACAGGTTTCCACGCTGTTGGGAAGTGGGCGCTCTGCGCCCGCTTTTTGCGAGTGGGGAAGAATCGTGAACGGCCCGATCGGGCGGAGATGCGGATGACACAGGTGTACGAGAGAGAACGAGAGCTTCAGCACGAGGTTGAGCAGCAGCTTGCTGCGGGAGCGGCGGACGTCGAAGTGCTCGCCGTGGAACTGCTCGGGCCCGAGCGCTTCTGCGTGTACGTCGACCACGCGGACGGGGTCGACCACGCCCTCTGCCAGCGTGTCACGGATCTGCTGCGGGAGTATCTCGACCGGTACACGATCGACGTGTCCTCGCCAGGGCTCGAGCGGCCACTTCGCACGCGTGGCCACTTCGAGGACGCACTCGGGAAGCGCGCCTCCGTGCGAATCGCCTTCGAGATCGACGGGCGGAAGCGGTTTCGCGGTGAGGTTCTGGACGCGGGCGCCGACCTCGTAACGCTCCGCGTCGACGCGGGTGACGTCGAGATGCCGTACGACGCGATCGTCCGCGCGAATCTCATCGACGAGGGGCGGCCGAAGTGAGTAGGGAGATTCTCGAGGCGGTACGCGCGATCGAGAAGGAGAAGGGCATCGAGTCGGACACCCTCGTCGAGGCTCTCGAGGACGCTCTCCTCGCTGCGTACAAGAAGACGCCCGGAGCCGCACGGCATGCGCAGGTTGCGCTCGACAACCAGAGTGGTGATTTCCGCGTGTACGCGATCGAGCTTCCTGCCGATCTCGAGGAGCGGCTGCTCGAAGAGGCACGAGAGCAAGCGATCACGGCGCTCGAGGCGACCGAGGAGGAGACGGGAGAGCGGTCGCACACGCTCATCTCCGACGACGACCTCGACATCGACTGGGACGAGGTTCCTGACAATCAGATGAGCAAGAAGGACGTGACGCCCGACAACTTCGGGCGGATCGCGGCGCAGACGGCGAAGCAGGTGATCCTCCAGCGCATCCGGGAAGCCGAGCGCGCGATGATGTACGAGGAGTACGTCGATCGTGTCGGCGAGGTCGTGACCGGGATCGTGCAGCAGGCCGGCGACCGCAACAACGTGCTCGTCGATCTCGGGAAGGTCGAGGCGCTCCTGCCGCGGTCAGAACAGGTTGACGGCGAGCGCTACGAGCAGGGAAGCCGGATCAAGGCGGTCATCACGGAAGTTCGATCGGGCACGAAGGGTCCCCAGGTGATCCTCTCGCGCCGCGATCCCGAGCTGATCCGCACGCTGTTCGAGCTCGAGGTTCCCGAGGTCGCCGACGGTCTCGTCGAGATCCGCGGCGTGAGCCGCGAGCCCGGATACCGCTCGAAGATCGCCGTCCAGTCGCACGCGCAGGGTGTCGACCCAGTCGGCGCCTGCGTCGGACCTCGGGGCTCGCGGGTGCGCATGGTCGTCTCGGAGCTGCGCGGCGAGAAGATCGACATCATTCCCTGGAACTCCGAGCCTGCCCGCTTTATCGCGAAGGCGCTTTCGCCCGCCCGCGTGCGCGAAGTGCTCGTCGACGACGAGTCCCGCGAGGCGACCGTGATCGTCCCGGCTGACCAGCTCTCCCTCGCGATCGGCAAGGAAGGCCTCAACGCCCGCCTGGCGGCACGCCTGACGGGATGGAAGGTCGATATCCAGTCCGAGCGGCAGTTCGCAGAGGCGGAAGCGGAAGCCGCCTACACGGGAGACGACGCATCCGGCGAGGAGTACTCGGGGCGGTGCTCCGCGGTGCTCACGACCGGGAAGCGATGCCCCAACGCGGCGATACCGGGATCGCGGTACTGCGGTATCCCGGCGCATCGCGAGCTCGCGATGCAGGACGGCGAAGCTGCCTGAGCGCATCGGAGCCGGTCAGGACGTGCGCCGGATGCGGCCAGCGCAGGCCGAAATCGGAGCTCCTGCGCTTCGCGGCCGAGGGCGGCGATCTCGTCTTCGACACGACAGGACGGCTGCCTGGGCGGGGCGTGTACACGTGCAGGCGTCAAACCTGCTTCGAGCGCGCAGAGCGGCGCCGCGGCTTCGCCCGCACGCTTCGTACCTCGGTGCGGATTCCGGCGGGTTTGCAGGCAGTTTGCGGACAGGGATAAGCTGAGTCGATGTCGAACGGAGGAAACAAGCCACAGCGGCCGTTGCGGCCACGCCAGGGTACTCCGGGCGGCAAGCGCAAGCGGCGCGTCGTCATCGACCAGCCGCGCCCGCGGGCAGATCAGCGGAACCGTGATCTGGCGGCCCAGCCCAAGGTTCCGCGTGAGGTTCAGGCCCCAATCGAGAAGACGGGGCCGGTTCGTGTTGCCTCCGGAGCGACGGTCAAGGATCTCTCGGCGGCATTCGGTGTTCCGGCCTCTCAGATCATCAAGATCATGATGGGCGTCGGCGAGATGGTGACAATCACACAGTCGCTCGGCGACTCCGCCGTCGAGCTGATTGCGGTCGAGCTCGGCCGCGAGGTGGAGATCAAGCACGCGGCCGACGAGGATGCCGAGCCCGAGGTCTACGAGGATGATCCCGACGACCTAACGGCACGACCTCCCGTCGTCGCGATCATGGGTCACGTAGACCACGGCAAGACCACGCTCCTCGACGCGATCCGCGAGAGCGCTGTCGTCGAGACGGAGGCTGGCGGGATCACCCAGCACATCGGCGCGTACCAGGTCGACCATGACGGCCGGCGAATCACGTTCCTCGACACTCCGGGCCACGAAGCATTCACCGCCCTGAGGGCGCGAGGGGCGAAGGTCACAGACATTGCGGTGCTCGTCGTCGCAGCCGACGACGGGGTGATGCCACAGACGAAGGAGTCGATCAGCCACGCGCGCGCCGCCGGCGTGCCGATCGTCGTCGCGGTGAACAAGATCGATCGCGACGACGCGAACCCGACACGGGTTCGCCAGGAGCTGGTCGCAGAGGGACTGCAGCCCGAGGAGTGGGGAGGGACGACACAGTTCTCGGACGTTTCGGCAAAGGCGCATCAGAATCTCGACGACCTGCTCGAGAAGGTCCTGCTCGTCGCCGACGCCGAGCTCGAGCTGACCGCCAACGCGAAGGCAGCGGCCTCCGGCCCGATCATCGAGAGCCGGCTCGACATCGGGCGCGGAACCGTCGCGACGATGCTCGTGCAGCGCGGCACTCTCCGCGTGGGCGACGCGATCGTGGCGGGCGACGCGTGGGGGAAGGTCAGGGCACTGCACGACTACCGTGGCGAGCGAGTGAAGGAGGCGAGACCGGGCGCTCCCGTTGAGATCCTCGGCTTCGACAAGCCTCCCCAGGCCGGTGAGCATGCGAGGGTCGTCGAGCACGACCGCCAGGCTCGGCATCTCGCCGGGCTTCGCGGCCAGAGGCTCCGGGCCGAGCAGCTCGCGCAGCAGTCGAAGCGCGGCCCGTCGCTCGAGGATCTCTTCGACCGCATCGGCGAGGGCGTGGTGCAAGATCTCAACATCATCGTCAAGGGCGACGTCCAGGGATCGCTCGAGGCGGTCCAGAGCGAGCTGGCGAAGATCCAGCACCCGGAAGTCCGGGTCAACGTCATCCACACGGGAATCGGCGCGATCTCCGAAGGCGACATCATGCTGGCCTCGGCGTCGAGCGCTATCGTCGTCGGATTCAACGTCCGGCCGAACGCCGAAGCGCGCGCTCTCGCCGAGCGCGAAGGGGTCGACATCCGCACCTACCGGGTGATCTACCAGCTCACGGAGGACATCCAGCAGGCGCTCGTCGGCATGCTCTCCCCGGAGCAGGTCGAGGAGATCCTCGGCGAGGCCGAGGTGCGCGCGCTGTTCAGAATCTCGCGGCTCGGCGTCATCGCCGGGTGCTACGTGACGAGCGGGACGATCCGGCGAAACGCACGGGTGCGAGTGGTGCGAGACGGAACCGTCATCTACGAGACCGGCGTCGCGAGCCTCAAGCGCTTCAAGGACGACGTGCGCGAGGTGCAGTCCGGGTTCGAGTGCGGCATCCAGCTCGAGGGCTTCAACGACCTCAAGGAGGGTGACGTCCTCGAGTTCTACGAGACCCGCGAGGTCGAGCGTACCGACCTGCTCTCCCCGGTAGCCGCCGAGGAGAGTACGGAGCCGGACGCCGAGTAGACCTCCCGCATGGCGGGAGAATCCGGTTACATCGGCATCCTGTCGATCGAGCTCTTCTTCCCCGAGAATCACTCGCTGAAGGGCAAGCGGAAAGAGCTCCTCTCGCTCAAGGCCCAGCTGATCAGGCGGTTCGGCGCGTCAGTCGCGGAGGTCGACCACCACGACGTGTGGCAGCGGGCGCGGCTCACCCTCGCATGCGTCGCGCGGGAGTACCGTGGAGCGATCGACCTGCTCGACGGGGCGGAGCGCTATGTCGCGGGGCAGGGCTACGAGGTGCTCTCCGCCAGCCGGGAGGTGGTGACGATCGATGAGTGAGCGATTGCGACGGGTGAACGAGGCGCTTCGCGCGGTCGTCTCGGAGGCCCTCACCGACCTCGAGGACCCGCGGATCGGCTTCGTGACGGTGACCGACGTACGCGCCAGCCCTGACCTCCGAGAAGCAACGGTATACGTGAGCGTGCTCGGATCGGCCAGAAGGCGCCAGAAGACGCTCGCAGGGCTCGAGTCATCGCGTGGCCTCCTGCAGAGCAGAGTCAACGACGAGCTCCACCTCAAGCGCACCCCCCAGCTCGTCTTTGAGTACGATCGAACGGCAGAGTACGGCGTACGCCTTTCAAAGCTCGTCGATGAGCTCAGTCCCCCAACGAGAGACGCAGGAGACCCTCCGGAGGATCGCTGACGCGATCCAATCGCACGACCGGTTTCTGCTCACCACACACGAGAACCCTGACGGCGATGCGCTCGGGTCGCTCCTCGCGGCCAAGCTCGCGTTCGACCAGATCGGAAAAGACGCGGTCATGTATCTCGCCGGAGAGGTGCCGTTGCCGGGGGAGTACGACTTCATGGATCTCTCGGAGCTCCACCGCGAGCTCCCGCCGGACATCGCGGATCGCGTCGTCGTCGCACTCGACTGCGCAAACACGAGGCGGATCGGGCCCGATCCAGGCTTCCTCGAGAGCGTTCCGCTCGTCGTCGACATCGA
>JBBQXH010000202.1:0-5348 GCA_038209835.1 Gaiellales bacterium
GATAGCGCCGCTCTTGCCGCCGGTCATCCTCAACTCGGGCCAGAACTAGTGGGATCACCGGGACGAGAAGCCCGAGGTCGATCAGAAGGAGCCCGAGTTCTTCCTGAAGACGCCGTTCGCGGTGATCGGCCCGGACGAGCCCGTCCTCTACGACTCGATCGTGACGCAGAAGCTCGACTACGAGGTCGAGCTCGCGGTCGTGATCGGCAAGCCGGGGCGGCACATCCCGGTCGAGCACGCGCTCGAGCACGTCTTCGGCTACACGATCGCAAACGACATCACGGCGCGCGACCGCCAGGCGGTCCCTCATCCGCAAGGCGGTTGGGAGTACGCGCTCGGGCCTGGCAAGAACTTCGACACGTCCGCGCCACTCGGCCCGTGGATCGTCACGCGCGACGAGATCCCCGACCCGCAGAACCTGAATCTCCGCACCCTTGTCAACGACGAGGTACGCCAGTCGAACTCGACGGCGAAGATGATCTGGTCGGTCGCCGAGATCGTGGCGTTCTTCTCCCACTTCTACACGCTCCAGCCCGGCGTCCTGCTCGAGACGGGCACGCCGGGCGGAACGGCGTGGGCCACCGATCCCGAGATCGGCGGCAAGCCGTTCGACCGTGACGACGTCGTCCGCAAGGGCTACCTGGAGGTGGGAGACGTCGTCCGGGTGGAGATCGATGGCATCGGATCCCTCTCGAACCCAATCGTCGCGGCACCTACGCCGCACGCCCAAGGAGGAGTGACATGAGCCTGCTCATCCCCGACGCACCGACCCTGTTCACGAACGCCCGCCTGATCGACGGCCACGGCGGCGAGCCGGTCGATTATGCCGCCGTCAAGGTCGAGGGAAACCTGATCACGGCCGTCGGCCGAACCCAGGACTTCGGCGAGAGCCCGAACGGCAACATGCGAGTCGTCGACCTCGAAGGCAAGACGCTCATGCCTGGCCTGATCGAGGGCCACTTCCACATCTCCTTCTGGGGCGTCCGCGAGCTTCCCGATCTCGACCTGAAGCTCCCCGCCGAGCGAACCACCGTCTACGCCGTCAAGAACGCCGAGCTCGCGCTTCGCTGCGGCTACACGGGTGTGGCGAGCGCAGGCGCCCTCCACCGAATCGACGTCACGATCCGCGACATGGTCAAGGAAGGTGTCGTCGCCGGACCGCGGATGGCCGCGTCCGGTCGTGACATCTGCGCCACCTCGGGGATGCTCGACTGGAATCCGTCCTTCTGGAAGCTCGGCATGGACGGGCTCGCGATCTTCGCCGACGGGATCGACGAGGTTCGCAAGGCAGTCCGCCAGAACATCCACGAGGGCGCCGACGTCATTAAGCTCTACGTCACCGGCGAGGGCCTGCTGCGGCCAGGCGTTCCGCCCGAGGAGACGATGTACTCCTTCGAGGAGATCGCCGTCGCAGTGGACGAGGCGCACAAGCGCAACCGGCAGGTCGCTGCGCACGTCCGCGGCAACGACGGCGTGAAGCTCTGCGTCTCGGCGGGTGTCGACGTCCTCGAGCACGCGACCTACGCCGACGACGAGGCAGTCGCGATGATCGCGGAGCGAAAGGACGACATCTTCGTCGTCCCGGGCCTCGGCTACCACTGGGGCATCCTCGTGAATGGCGAGGCGTGCGGAATTCCACCGGAGATGCTCGCGGCCACCGAGTACCAGGAGGAGTGGGAGCTCGGCTGCCAGGCGATGGACAAGCTCCGCAAGGCCGACGTCCGGGTCGTCCCCGGCGGCGACTACGGCTTCGTCTGGTGCCCCCACGGGCAGTACGCGAAGGACATCGAGCTGTTCGTCACCGACATGGGCTTCTCGCCGATGGAGGCGATCGTCGCCGCGACGAAGCACGGCTCGGAGCTGCTCAGGCTCGACCACGAGTGCGGCACGATCGAGGAGGGCAAGTGCGCCGACATCCTCGTCGTCGACGGCGACCCGCTCGCAGACATCACGATCCTGCAGGATCGCTCGAAGCTCGCGATCGTCATGGCCAACGGCAAAGTCATGGTGAACACGCTCGGCCTCACGCAGGAGCTGACGCACATTCCGGACTACCTGATGGACATCGAGCACATCCAGAACGCGAAGGCCGCCGTCCCGACGATGCCGACCGCGGCGGAAGTTCAACACTGAGCGTGAACCCATGACCGAGGCCGTGATCAACGGCTACCGCGCGTATGTGGAGGAGTTCGGCGCCGGGACGCCGCTCTTGCTCGTGCACGGACTGGGCGGGACGGGCACGGACATCTGGAAACGGCAGATCGCGGAGCTCGCGACCGAGTTCCGCGTGATCGCCTACGACCTCCGGGGCTCGGGTCAGAGCGAGGTGACGCCGGGCCCCTACACGATCGACCTGCTCACGGACGACCTCCGCTCGCTCGTCGACACCATGGGCCTTGGACGCGTCACTCTGATGGGCCACTCGATGGGCGGCTCGATCGCCCTCTCCTACGCGAGCCGGCACCCGCAGGACGTCCTCGCCGTCGTCGGGATCGGCGCCCCGGCCGAGCTCCCTGAGCAGGGTCGCGCGGGCATGGCGACACGGGCCGACACGGTCGAGACCGAGGGGATGGGCGCCGTCGCCGAGACGGTTGCGACGAACGGCGTCTCTCCGACGTTCCGGGAGCAGAAGCCCGAGGAATTCCAGGAGCTCATCTCGATGATCGCCGCAAACGACCCGTGCGGCTACGCGGCACAGTGCCGTGCGCTCGTCGGGCTCGACCTCGTCGACCGTTTGCGGGAGATCGTCGCTCCCGTGCTCCTCGTCTCCGGCGATCGGGACGCGGTCTCCCCGCCTGCGGTGACTGAAGCGAACGCGGCGCTGGTCCAGGCCGGGCGGCTCACGATCGTCGAGGATTGCGGCCACATCCTGACGTGGGAGAAGCCCGAGGAGCTCGCAGGCGCTGGGTGGCCGTTCCTGCGCGAGAACCGCTGACATGCCGTGCTGTCGTTCGCGCTCCGGTCAGACGGCGTATGCCTTGATCCGGACTTCTCCCTTCGCCACGTCGACCGTCCCCGGGGCCCAGACCTGCAGCGGGTTCACCCAGGCGTACTCCGGGTGGTTGGACGTCAGCGTCACGTTCTCCCGGAGCTGAAAGACCGGCGACCCTTCCTGCGGAATCGCCACGCCATCGGCAGCAAGCGCGATCTTCTTTCCGTCCTCGGTCGTGATCTCTGCGTGAATGTCGAGCTGGACGCGGCCGTCGGCGCGGACATGAAGGTAATCCACGCCCTTGACCGTCCCTTTCAGCTTTGGGCCGGTGGCAGGTCCCTCGAAATGGACGTCGATCCGCGCCCCTTCGGCTGGTGGTGGCGTCTGGCCCGAGAACAGCGCTTCCGCCGAGACGCCGTACTCCACCACCTCCGTGAATTGCACCGTGTACTCGTAGAGCGGCTCTCCCGGCATACCTGCTTGCTCGCTCATCCTGATCCCCCGATCTTCGGCTGGCTCTTCGATCGCCAGCCTACAAGAGCCTAGGCGAGCAACTCGACGGTCGTGAACCGCAGTTCGGTCTCGCCAACGTTCGTCAGATCGTGGATCATCAGCTCGCCGGGTGGGATCTCGTGGAAGACGACCTCGTCCAGCGGGCTGTCGTATGTCTCCCCGCGGCCATCCGGCGTTCCGACCCGGGAGATTCCGGCCGCCTCGCACCGGTAGAAGTAGCTCGTCCGATGGCAGTGGAGCGGGAGGCGTTCGCCCGGCGCGAGCGTGATGTCCCAGACCCGGACGCGGTCGTTCTCGAAGAGGAGGCGGCTGCCGACCTCGTAGTTGGTGGCGGCTCGGGCGATCTCGTCTGCGTCCATCAGCACACCTTCAGGGTCAGGATCTCGAACGGTCGATACGGTAGCTCGATCTCGCGGCCGGCCACGACCGCGGGCGCGATCTCGTCCTCCAGCAGATTGCAGAACGTCGCGTTCTCGAACGCGAACCCCAGCCGGAGGCGTGCGGTGCCCCGTGCACCGTAGGCGTCGTAGAGCCGGAGCACGAGCGCGTCCGAGTCCTCGGCGCGCTTGATCGTGTCGAGCACGAGGTTCTCGTCATCGACCGAGGCGAGCGACCCGGGCTGGATCCTTCCCGGAGCCCAGACAACGGGCACGTTGAAGCGACGAGCCTCCGCAGCCACGCCCGCCTCCCGCCAGCGTGTGGCATGACTGCGTAGTCGATCGTGTGGCGCCCGCGATCGGCCCGCGGATCCGGCGAAGTCGGCGCCCGCAGCAGTGACAGGCGCATCGTTCCGCCGAAGGTCGACCAGCCGTACGTCGAACGCGACAGGAGGGTCACGCCGAAGCCGTGCTCCGAGAGATCCGCAAAGCGATGCCCGGGAACCTCGAACCGCGCCAGATCATGACTCGTCGAGTAGTGGGTCGGCCTCTCCGCGACGCCGAACTGCATCTCGTACGTCGCGTCCCGGGCCCGAACGACGGTTGGAAAGGCGACCTTGAGGAATCGATGATCCTCGTGCCAGTCGATGTCCGTGTGGAACTCGAGACGACGAGCGCCGGCTTCGAGTCGAACGGTCTGGCGGGCTGAGCTCCCGGCTCCGAACCGCCGTTCGAAGACGACCTCGGCCCGGAGCGGCCCGTCGAGGGTCACACGACGTGACTCCGCCGGCGCGCAGGACCGGCCGGTCTCGAGATGGAACGGGTCGATGTCCCAGGCGTCGAAGGCGGTCGGCCGGTCGTCGTAGAGCTCGAAGCGGTTGCCGAGCTCGTCGAGCGCCTCGCGGCCGCTCGACTTCTCGACGAGGCTCTCGAGCTCGCCGCCGGCGCCGAGGGTCGCGCGAAGCGCCGCGTTCTCGAGCACGACCCGATCGCCGTATTCAACGACCGAGACGCGATCCGGGGCTTCGGCGATGATCCCGGCCCCGTAGCTCGGGCACTCGACCCAGATGAGCTCGCCGTCCGGCGCCTCGGCCACTTCCTGGCGCTCTCCCGCGACCGTGTTGACCGGCGTCTGGCCGGGGCCGTCGCCTGTGAGGGCCCCGAGCGCAGCGTCGCGAAGGCGTGCAGCCTGGGCGAGGATCCACTCGAAATCGCGTTCAGCGTGGGCTCCGGAAGACAGCGATCTGTCCCGTAAACGGTTGCGGCTCGTAGCCGTCACGCAACCGTCGCATCTCCTCGAGGAACCGTGCCCGCGCGGGTGGGATCGTTCCCTCGACACGCCTCGGAGCTGACGTCGCGGCGGGACCGGCCTTCGTTCGGCGGCGCACCTTCCGAGCCAGCCACCGTGAGAGATCCCTCCGCTCCCGGTGGAGCTCGATTCGCTCCCGCACGAAGACCAGGCGATGCCCGACACGGGTGAGGGATCCGCGCGGCCCGGGCGTCGGGTCGACGAGGACCGCGATTCC
>JBBQXH010000203.1:0-5343 GCA_038209835.1 Gaiellales bacterium
ATGAGCTCGAGAAGGTAGGTGAGTGGCAGCACGTAGGCTATTGCCTCGAGAAAGCCCGGCAACGTGTATACGGAAAAGAAGACTCCCGAGATGAAGACCATCGGCAGGTAGATCGCGTTGACGACCGCCGACGAGCCCTCGCTGCTCTTCACCAGTGCCGTCGTGGCGAGCCCGAGCGCCGAAAACGCCGCCGCGCCGAGGAGGAGGGCAACCGCCAGCCCGCCGGGGGACTCGGGAAAGCCGGCGTCGAGCACGTAGCGCCCGATCAGCACCTGCAACAGCGCCTCGATCCCAATGACGACGAGTGTCGACACGACGACGGCGCCGAGAAAGGCGGCAGGAGAGAGCGGGGTGCCGCGGACACGCTTCAGGACGCCCGACTCGCGCCGGATCACGAGATTGATTGCGAGCCCCGCATAGGCAGTCGAGATGACGCCGAAGCCGAGCATGCCCGCCACGAGATAGGGGGCGGCTCGGACGCCGTCGATCTCCTTGTCGCCGTAGACGAGGCCAAGGATGACAAGGAGGATGATCGGCAGGAGAAACGTGAAGAAGGCCGACTCGCGGCTCCGCCAGAACAAGCGCTGCTGGTTCGCGAGCTCGTGGAGGAAGAGCCGCATCACGCGTCCTCGCGGGTCAGCTCGAGGTAGACGTCCTCGAGCGTCGCGCGGCGCACCTCGAGCTCGGCGAGCTCGACCCCGGCGGCGAGCGCCTCGTTCGTGAGCTCGTTGAGAACACGAGTTGGCTCGTCGGTGCGGATGACCACCGGCTGGCCGGCCCTTCGGAAGCGGATCTCGACGGCGCCGTTCGCCGAGAGGAGCTCGTGCGGGGCTCCCGTTGCGGCGATGCGCCCGTCGCGGAGAATCGCGAGGCGGTCGGCGAGCTGCTGTGCCTCCTCCATGTAATGCGTGGTCAGGAGCACCGTCTTGCCGAGGTCGCGAAGGCTGCGGATCGTGTCCCACGCCCGGTGGCGGGCTGCCGGGTCGAACCCGGTCGTCGGCTCGTCGAGGAAGACGAGCTCCGGGTCGCCGACGAGCGCGAGGGCGAGGTCGAGCCTCCTCAGCTGCCCGCCCGAGAGCGTGCGAACCCGCGCATCGCGCCTGTCCTCGAGCTCGACGAGGCCGATCACCTCGTCGACCGGTCGAGGGCGGGGGTAGTACCCGGCGAAGAGCGCGAGGATCTCGCGCACGCTCAGTCTCGGGTACACGGCCGAGGACTGCAGGACGATGCCAATGCGGGCTCGGAAGTCGGCACCGGCCCTCCAGGGGTCGCCGCCGAGCACCGCGGCCGAGCCGGCCGTCCGCTCCCGGTAGCCCTCGAGGATCTCGACTGTCGTCGTCTTGCCGGCGCCGTTCGGGCCGAGGAGCGCGAAGACCTCGCCCGGCTCCACGGCGAACTCGATGCCGTGAAGGACCTCTCTCGAGCCGTACGCCTTGCGGAGGCCCGAGACCTCGATCGCCGGGAGCACTTAGACCGCGATGTCGAGAGCGACCGAGGCGGCCGGCGGGAATGCCGGCTCGGGCTCCCCGGTCAGCGCCGCCGCGATCCGGCTGCAGTCGGGCTGGTGCCCGACCGCGATCACGGTCTGCTCTCCCACCGAGACCTCCCTGACCGCGCGGGTCAGCGAATCCGGCGTTGCGCCCGGCGCGAGCTGCTCGGTCACGGTCACCTCGGCGCCAAGCTCGCGTGCGATGAGGCTGCCCGTCTCCCGCGCTCGCAAGAGGGGGCTCGTGATGACGACATTCGCGTGCACGCCGTCATCGCGAAGCTGCTCCGCGAGCCGCCGTGCCTGTGCGCGTCCGTTCTGGGTGAGCGGACGGAGCTCGTCCGGATCCCCGGGGGCAGCCTCTGCGTGGCGTACGAGATAGAGCTGCATTCCACGAATGAGGATAGCGAGGGCTGTCCCGAGTGCACCGTTCCGGAAGTGCGGCACGCCCTGGCGGCTGCAAAGCTGCGCCGTTCTGCGTCCTCGGTCGCGCCCATATGACGTGCATATGGGCGCTCCCTGCGTCCTTGCCCTGCTTGCTTTTCGCTCGCCAGGATCATCACCGTACTTCCGAAACGGAGCACTAGAATCGCGATGTGACTGTCGACCCGGCGCCTGCCGATGTCCTCGTCATCGGTGCAGGAGCGTCGGGCGCGGTAGTTGCGCGGCGTCTCGCTGAGGCGGGCTTCGGTGTCGTCTGCCTCGAGCAGGGTCGCTGGTGGAGCGCCTCCGAGTTCCCTGACGAGCGCTCGCCGTGGGAGCTCGAGCTTGCCGGTCCGTGGAACCCCGACCCGAACGTCAGGCGGCTCGCCGAGGACTACCCGTGCGAGGTCTCCGAGGCCGAGATCCGGCCGCTCATGTTCAACGCGGTCGGAGGGAGCACGATCCACTACACGGCGATCTGGACGCGCCTCGTCCCGTCGGACTTCCGGGCAAGGACGCTCGACGGCGTCGGCGACGACTGGCCGATCTCCTACGAGGAGCTGCGCCCGTTCTACGAGCGTGTCGACGTCGACATGGGAGTCTCGGGGCTCGGCGGCGACCCCGCCTATCCGCCCGGTGCCCCACCGCCGCTTCCCGCGCACCCGATCGGGGAGATGGGCCGCAAGGCGGCCGAGGGGATGAACCGGCTTGGCTGGCACTGGTGGCCCGGGACGAACGCGATTGCCTCTCGCCCTTATGGACGCCTCCCGCAGTGCGAGCGACGGGGGATGTGTCAGAGCGGCTGCCCGTCGGGAGCCAAGGCCTCGACCGATCTGACGCACTGGCCCGACGCGCTTCGTCACGGCGCACGGCTCGTGACGGGGGCCCGCGTGCGCGAGATCCTTCTCGATTCGCACGGACGGGCGCGAGGAGCCGTGTACATCGATCGGGACGGGAACGAGCGTTTTCAGGAGGCCTCTCTCGTCGTCCTCGCCGCGAACGGCGTGGGAACACCGAGGCTCCTGCTGCTTTCCGAGTCCAGCAGGTTCCCGGACGGTCTTGCGAACTCGTCGGGGCTTGTCGGCAAGCGGCTGATGCTGCACCCGGCAGCGTCGGTGCTGGGTGTGTACGGGGACGCGCTCGAGAGCTGGCTCGGGCCTGCGGGCCAGCCGGTCGGCTCGCTCGAGTTCTACGAGACAGACCTCGCACGGGGCTTCCCACGCGGTGCCAAGTGGGACTTGATCCCGGGCTTCGGCCCGCAGCTCCTCCTCTGGCGCCTGCCTGTCGACCGCACCTGGGGCTCGGCGATCCACCAGAACGTCGGGCGCCTCGTCGGACGCGCGTTCGACTGGTTCATCACCGTCGAGGATCTGCCGGACGAGACGAACTCGGTGACGCTCGACCCTGACCTGACGGACGGCGACGGGATCCCAGCGCCGCGGATCTCGTACGCGCTCTCAGACCACTCGAAGGCGGCGCTCGACTTCAACGTCGCTCGGGCCGTCGAGGCGCACGAGGCGGCGGGTGCGGTCGAGACGATCACCTCGCGAATCCATGCCGACTGTGGCTGGCACCTCATGGGCACCGCGCGGATCGGAGACGATCCCGCGACGTCCGTCTGCGATCGATTCGGCCGGACGCACGACGTGCCGAACCTCTTCGTCGCTGACGGAAGCATCTTCGTGACCGCCGGAGCGATGAACCCGACCGCGACGATCTGCGCCTTTGCACTCCGCCAGGCGGATCACATCGTTGAGTCGACACGCCTCCAGGAGACGCCCGCGTGACACCTGAGGAGCGGGGCACATTTGCGGCGCTGGCCGACGTTCTCGTCCCGGCGGCCGAAGGCATGCCGTCCGCTTCCGAGGTCGGCGTTCACGAACGCTGGCTCGACCGTGCGCTCGCAGCCCGGCCCGATCTTGCGGCACCGCTCTCCTCGCTCGTCGCGACCGCTACCGGTCGTGATCCCGAGGCCGAAGTCCGGCGGCTCCGGATGGATGATGAGGACGCCTTCAACCTGCTCCTCCTCATCGTCACCGCGGCGTACTACCTCAGCCCGAAGGTGAAGCGGCTGATCGGCTATCCGGGTCAGCGAGCGCACGAGGTCTTCCCCGATCAGGCCGAGCACGATCTGCGAGACGGGATCCTCGACCTGGTCATCGCCCGCGGCGTCAGGTGGCGGCAAGGAGCGTAGCGACGCGCAGCGGACGCCAAAGGCGGCCGCGTAGTCCAGGCCGCGGAGCGGCCGTATCCAGCGCGTAGCAAGGAGCGTAGCGACGCGCAGCGGACGCCAAAGGCGGCCGCGAAGTCCAGGCCGCGGAGTGGCCGGATCCCCCGGGGTAGCCTTCGCGGGGATGGCTACCTTCCGCTATGTCATCGCCGACGTCTTCACCGACAGGCCCCTGGAGGGAAACCAGCTCGCCGTCTTCACGGACGCGCGCGAGATCCCGGAGGAGAGGTTGCTCGCCCTGACCCGCGAGATGGCGTTCTCCGAGACGGTGTTCGTGTACCGGCCCGAGGAGGGTGGCCACGTGCGGATCAGAATCTTCACCCCGGGCGGCGAGGTGCCCTTCGCCGGTCATCCTGTGCTCGGAACCGCGTTCGTCCTGGCCGGACCGATGCAGCTCGTCGAGATCAGGATCGAGACCGGCGCCGGCATCGTCCCGGTCGTGCTCGAACGTGAGGAGACGAAGATCGTCTTCGGGCGCATGAGCCAGCCGGTTCCAACCGTCTCGCCCGGGCCCGCGCCAGATCGCCTCTTCTCGGCTCTCGGCATCGCGGGCTCGACGCTGCCGGTCGAGATCTACGACAACGGGATGCCGCACCTGTACGTCGCGCTCGCGAGCGAGAGCGAGGTCGCTGCGCTCGACCCCGACATGGCGGCGCTTGCCCGGTTCCAGCACGAGGAGATGGACGGATTTGGAGGCATCAACTGCTTCGCCGGGTCGGGTACGCGCTGGAAGACCCGGATGTTCTCGCCTGCCGATGGCACACCCGAGGATCCTGCGACCGGATCAGCGGCCGGGCCGCTGGCCTGCCATCTGGCGCGTCACGGGCTGATCGGGTTCGGCGAGGAAATCGAGATCTCCCAGGGCGCCGAGGTGAACCGTCCGAGCACGCTCTACGCCCGCGCGGACAGGACGCGCGAGGCCATCGAGCGGGTCGAGGTGGGCGGCTCGGCTGTGACCGTCGCTCGGGGCGAGTTCCGCCTCTGAGCAGTCAGTCCCAGGCGACGTCAAGGATCTCGGGCAGCTCGAGCCCGACCGATCGCCAGAATCGTCCGCCGTCCTTCGAGACGTAGAGGCGGTTCCGGGCCGCGTAGAGGACGTGGTCGGGATTCTCGCCGAGCGCGACCGCTCGGCCTCGAGGTAGGCCGCTGCCTCGCTCGTTCCAGGTGAGGCCGCCATCGCCCGATGCGAGAAGAGGCGGACGAC
>JBBQXH010000204.1:0-5340 GCA_038209835.1 Gaiellales bacterium
CGCCGACCAGATCGTCGTCCTCGACGACGGCGAGATCATCGAGCGTGGAACGCATGACGAGTTGATGTCGCACGGCGGCAAGTACGCATCCCTCGTCGCGCGCGACGAGGCCGGCGAGCCGCTGCCGCTCTGAATTAGGTAATCAGCTCGACGAGCAGCACGAGGTCGATCACAGGGCTTCCGTCTCCTGCTCGGTCTGCGTCGGCCCGGTCGAACCCCGGTCCACCGAGTCCGAAGTCGAACCGGTCGTCGTCGAGGAGAAGAACGTCGTCGCTCGCGCCGCCTCTCGCGAAGTCCGAGCCGGGGCCACCGGTGAGAGTGTCCTTCTCCCCGAGTCCGGCCAGGGAGTCGTTGCCGCGCAAGCCGTCGAGGCTGTTCGGGCCCGAGTTGCCGACGATCACGTCGTTGGCTTGCCCACCCTCGACGTTCTCGACGTCGCCGGACGGGCCGACCAGGTCGTTTTCGCCTGCCTGGCCGTCGTTGGCGAGGCCGTCGAGGGTGATCGTCAGCGGGGAGGGCCTGAGCGAGTAGCTGACCAGGTCGATGCCGGGGCCGCCGCTCAGGAAGTCGCTTCCAAACGGCCCGGGAGCGAACCCGAGATCGGGATCCCACTCCGTCGCGTCGAGGCGATCGTCGCCGTCCTGGCCCTCGACCTTGTCGGAGCCGGCGCCGTCGGAGATCTCGTCGTCGTTTGGGCCACCCGTCAGCGTGTCGTTACCCGCGTCGCCGCTGAGCCCGTCCTCGCCCACACCGCCGTCGATGACGTCGTTCCCGTTCCAGCCGCGGATCGAGTCGTCTCCGTCCCCGCCAGAGACAGAGTCGTCCCCGCCGCCGGCGAAGATCACATTCGACCCCGCGTCGCCGGTCAGGACGTCGGCGAACGCCGATCCTTCCAGCCGTTCGATCGAGACGAACATGTCCGTCGCGCCGTAACCGTCCGCACCCGGTGCCGTTCCGCCCGGGAGCGTGGCGACGACGCCCGCTGGCGCGGACTCGTAGGCCGCCCAGTCGTCATCGGCGCCTCCGTCGAGCTGATCGTCGCCCGGGCCGCCGCGAAGAATGTCGAAGCCGTCGTCACCGGACAGGCGGTCGGTGCCTGCGCCGCCGTCGATCTCGTCGTTCCCCAAACCGCCGTAGGCCACGTCGCGCGAATCTCCGCCCTGGAGGATGTCAGTATCGTCACCGCCCGCGAGGATCGTCACACCGCCGTAGGACGAGCCGGTACCCTCCCCGCCCGAGGAGCTCAGCGTGTCGCCACCGCCGCGGCCGTCGAGCGTGATCGTCGGTGTCCCCGGGCCGACCGTCACGTCGACATCGTCGTCGGGCTCCGACGGGTTCAGGTTGATCCCGCCGCTTCCGGCGACGAGCCAATCGGCGCCTCCGGTCCCGAGCACTGCCGGCAGGGAATCTCCGGGCAGGGAGAGGACGAACTCGATCTCGTCAGACGCGCTCAGCGGCTCGTCCGTGAACCCCGGCGCGAAGGCGCCGCCCGACAGGTCGATCCCGACCGCCGCGCTGTCACCCGTCGCTCCGATCAGAACCGTGTCCGTGTTGAGCACCGTCGCCGCCTCGTTCGCAGCTGACAGGCACGGCACTCCGTCACCGAGGATCTCGCCGCCGGATCCGACCGAGACGAAGCTCCCGGAGACGATGTCGGAGGTCGCCGTCACCGCGTGCGTCGCCGGGTCGAACGTACAGCTCACGAAGGCCGCGCTGCCGCCCCCGGCAGCGGCGAGCGATATGGCCAGAGCTGTCGAGAGTGTAAGAACGAGCCGCATAGTCATGGCGTATCACGCGTCTCAGACCCCATCTATCACCCGGGCGGGTGTGCTGCTACCGCGAGGGCCGCTGGCGTTCTGGTGTGATCTGGCACGCTTCGATACGTGCGAACGACGATTCGAATCGATGATGACCTCCTCCAAGCGGCGAGGCGCCGGGCAGCGGAGACCAATCGGACGCTCACCGCAGTGATCGAGGATGCGCTCCGTGCGGCGCTCGCGGATCAGATGGATCCTGGGGCGCGACATAGCCTTCCGACGTTCAAGGGTGACGGGCTTCAGCCGGGAGTCGACCTCGACGATTCCGCATCACTCCTCGATCTCATGGAGAGCCCGTCTCGTTCTTCCTGACGGCACGTCCAGTCACCCGCGAAGTGCCTCCTTCGCCTTTACGAGGCTTGTCACCGCCTGATTCACGGGGCGCGGGATCGAGCCGTTGATGACCTCGATCTCGCACGGCTTTCCCGCCAGGTAGTCGAGGAGGGTGGACGGTTGCGCGTCCGGCATGCGGGCTCCGAACGCTCGGACGTACTCGACCGGGTCGTCGTAGGAGAGGGCGATACACCGGGTGCGCGCTTCCTCGTAGGCCTCCACCGCGCAAGACGTGGCGACGCTCCACGCGGCGGAACTCGCCTGCACCTCGCCGATCCGGCACTCGAGGAGCACGCAGACGCCGCTGAAGGTCACGTTGCAGATGAGCTTCTCCCAGATTGCCCTGTTGATGTCATCGTCGACCTCGACCCGGAAGCCGGCGTCTCGCCACACGCCGGCGGCTCGGTCGATGCGCGCGGTCGACGGCCCGTGCCGCTCACCGAAGCGGACGAGCTCCCAGCCGTTGTGGTGGACGTGGCCCGGAGCGCGGACAGACGCGCCGAATCCCCCTGCGACTCCCACCGCGACACGCTCGTCACCCAGGATCCCCGCCACACGCTCGGCGCTGCCGAGGCCGTTCTGAATCGCCAGCACGAGCGTGTCCGGCCCGACGAGCACCGCGGCACTCCGCGCGGCCGCTTCGACGTTCAGCGCCTTGGTCGCGATGATGACGAGATCGGTGACGCCCGCCTCAGCCGGGTCTGTTGTCGCGTTCAGCCTGACGATCCGGTCGCCGCTCGCGCCTTCGACTCGCAGTCCGCCCGAGTTGATCGCGTCGACATGCTCCTCCCACGTGTCGATCGCCCACACCTCGTTGCCGGCCTCGGCGAGGAGGCCGGCGTAGACAGAGCCCATCGCGCCCGCGCCGACCACGGCGATCTTCACGGCTGTGCCAGGCTCGCCAGCTCCTCGCTGGAGAGCTGCAGCGTGTCGGCGCCGAGGTTCTCCTCGAGATGCGCAATGGAGCCCGTGCCGGGAATCGGCAACATCACCGGTGAGCGGGCGAGGAGCCAGGCGAGGGCGACCTCCGCCGGGGTGGCCCCGTGTGCCGCCGCGATCCTGCCGAGCTTCCCGCCCGGTTTGGCCAGTGATCCGGTGGCGAGCGGGAACCACGGGATGAAGCCGATACCGTCGAGCTCGCACACATCGAGCACGCCTTCGGACGAGCGGTCTTCGAGGTTGTAGCGGTTCTGCACCGAAGCGATCGGCATCACGGCCTCCGCCCGGCGCAGCTCGTCGATCGAGACGTTCGACACGCCTACGTGGCGAATTTTGCCCTCCTCGCGGAGCCGCAAGAGCGCACCCATCGACTCCTCGATCGGCACCCGAGAATCGACCGTGTGGAGCTGATAGAGGTCGATGCGCTCGACGCGCAATCGCCGCAGGCTCTCCTCGCACGCCTCGCGCAGGTGCTCCGGACGGGCGTCGGTTCGCCACTGGCCTGGCCCGTCGCGCAGCATCCCGCCCTTGGTTGCGATGACGAGCCCGGCCGGATAGGGGTGTAGGGCCTCCGCGATCAGCTCCTCGCTGACCGAGGGCCCGTACGAGTCCGCCGTGTCGATCAGGGCGACGCCCAGCTCGACTGCGCGCCGGACGACCGCGATCGCCGCGTCACGATCGGGTGGATCTCCCCACACGCCCTTCCCAGTGATCCTCATCCCGCCGAACCCGAGGCGACGGACTTCGAGATCGCCTCCGAGCAAGAACGTCTCAGCGACGCTCACGTCGCCTGATCCGGTACGAGCCCTGTCGCCAGGAGCGAATCGACCTCGGCGCGCGTCGGCATCGCGGCAGAGCAGGCTAGGCGGCTGGCGACGATCGCGCCGGCGGCGTTTCCGCGCTGGCATGCCTCGCCGATCGGGATTCCGCGCAGGAGCCCCTCGATCAACGATGCGCCGAACGCGTCTCCCGCACCGAGGCCGTTGACGACCTCGACGGCAAGGCCCGGGATGTCCTCCTCCTCGCCGTTGTGCAGGGCGAGCACGCCGTGTCCGCCGCGCTTGAGGATCACGATCCGCGGCCCGAGCTCGACGACTCTGCGCGCAACGTCGATAGGATCTCCGTCGGCGAGCGCCTGGAACTCGCTCTCGTTGCCGATCACGACGTCGACGAAGGGGAGCAACGCGCGAACGTAGCTGCGATACGTCCGCGTCCCGTCCCAGAGCATCTCGCGCCAGTCGAGGTCGAGGAGGGTGCTGGTCGTCGTCCGCTCCTCGGCGAGGCCGAAGTGGACGTCGCGGCTCGGCGAGCGCGCGAGACCCGTTCCGGTCAGGAGCGCCCACGGGATCTGCCGTGCCTCGCCGGCCGGGAAGTCGTCGAACGCGATCTCCCAGTCGGGGCAGCTGGGCGTGCGGTAGTACGTGATCGGGAAGTGGTCGGGTGGCCACGCCTCGCAGAACGCGAGCGCCGTGCGGTAGGTCGGGTCGACCGCCACCCAGGACATATCGACGCCTTCCCGCTCGAGGAACGCGCGGCAGTACTCGCCGTGGCCGTCGTCGCCGACCCGGCTCAGCATCGTCGTCCTCACGCCGAGGCGAGCGAGCCCGGTTGCGACGTTGCCGGCGAAGCCGCCGACGAAGCGGGTGAACGTCTCGACCTGGGAGAGCGGCGTGCGAAGCTGGTTCGGATAGATGTCGGCGAGCAGCCGCCCGACGACGAGAACGTCAGCCGGCAACCGCTATCGGCGCTTCTTCGCCTTGACGACGAACTCGCTCTGACCGATCAGGTCGCCGTACGTGTTCTTGGCCCGCGGCCCCATTCCGGGGAAAACGTACCACCGATAGATGCCGGGTAGGAGCTTGTGGCGTTTGCCGCCGAACTTCCAGGACTTCTTGAGCTTCAGCTTGTTCGTGGCGGGCCAGGCGCTGTAGACCTTCGTTCCGGGGGTTGCTGTGGAAGAGCTGCCGCTGCGGGAGGGCTGCTTCCAAAGCTGCACGTTGTAGTAGGTCGCGCCGCTGACCTTCGCCCAGGTCAGCGTCGGTGGCTTCCTGACCGTCGCACCGTCGGCTGGGGTGAACAGGAGCTGCTGGCGCCCGACCACGACGACGGCAACCCCGACCGACCTGTTCCCGGCCTCGTCATAAGCGACGAGCAGGTACCGGTACTGCGTGCCGATGGTGAGGCCGGTGTCCTTGAAGCTCGCCTTTGCGCCCGCGTAGACGACGCTCGAGGTCGCGCCGCCGGCGCCTGG
>JBBQXH010000205.1:0-5302 GCA_038209835.1 Gaiellales bacterium
AGCTTACCATCAGGCCTCGAGCACTAAAGTGCCCCCGGTCGGAAATACGTTCGTGCCCTGTCGGCTGCAAAGCGGCGCCGGGTCGGCGTCCTCGGTCGCGCCCGTATTCTCCGGATACGTACGCTCCCTGCGTCCTTGCCCGGCTTGCTTTTCGCCGCCAGAACCATGACCGTATTTCCGACCGGAAGCACTAGGATTCGCCTGTGAGCGCTTCGGTCCCGATCGCGGAGCTCCTCGAGGATCGGCTGGTCGAGCAGGTCTTCGCGGTGGCTCGCAAGCAGCGGCTGAAGACGAAGACGGGGGCGCCGTATCTGGCCCTCGAGCTCGTCGATCCGACCGGAAGGATCGATGCGCGAGTCTGGAACGACGTCGAGCTGCTCGACCAGCGCTTCGGCGAGGGAGACGCCGTTCGGGTACTCGGACGCGTCGAGCGCTTCCGGGATCGGCTCCAGCTCGATGTTCGCTCGCTTGAGAAATCCGACGTCGACCCCGGCACGCTCGTGCCCGGCTCACGGCGCGACCTCGACGAGCTCGACGGCTTCCTCGAGTTCCTCGCGGCGGAGATCACGCATCCCGGGCTCGTCGGAGTCGTCGGCCGCTTCGTCGGCGACGCCGGCATCCGGCAGCGGCTGCGGTCGCTCCCCGCCACGCCCGACGGTCATCACGGGTACGCCGGTGGCCTGCTCGAGCATACGGTCGGTGTCGCGACGCTCTGCCGGGAGACCACCTCAGTTCACCGCCGGCTTCGCGTTGACCTCCTCCTTTCCGCAGCGCTGCTCCACGACCTGGGTCGCATCCGCGAGCTCGATCGTGGTCCGCTGTTCCTGCCGACACAGGAGGGCAAGCTTCTCGGTCATGTCCACCTCGGCCTCCGGATGATCGAGGAGAAGACCGCCGGACTCGACTCGGAGGTCGCCGCAGAGCTGCTGCACGCGGTCGCCGCGCATCACGATCCACGGGCAGCGAGAACGGCCGAAGCGGCTGTCCTCTACCACGCGAATCAGCTCGACGCCGTGGCCGCGACGCGCCCGATCCCGGAGTAGAGCGTGACTCCCGGCGAAGGGCGCGTCGTTCGTGCAGCCTGCCCGCACGACTGCCCCGACACGTGCGCCATGCTCGTCACGGTGGACGCTGATGGCCTCGCGACGAAGGTCACCGGCGACCCGGAGCATCCCATCACCGCCGGCTTCCTCTGTGGGAAGGTCTCGAACTACCTCGACCGCGTGTACGCGAGCGATCGCCTGCTCCATCCCCTCGTTCGGGACGGCGCGAAGGGAGAGGGACGCTTCCGAAGGGCGAGCTGGAACGAGGCGCTCGACCTGGTCGCCGCGGAGCTCGGATCGGCGATCGAGCGCTACGGCGGCGAATCGATTCTTCCGTATAGCTACCTCGGCACGATGGGAGCGCTGCAGAACGACTCGATGAGCGCTCGCTTCATGAATGCAGTCGGGGCGAGCGCCCTCGAGCGGACGATCTGCGCAAGCGCAGGCGCGGCGGGTGTCGCGGCGACGCACGGCCGCTCGCCCGAGGTCGACCCCGAGGAGTGGGTCAACGCCCGCTACCTCCTCGTCTGGGGCTGGAACCCGATGTCGACCGCGCCCCACCTCTGGCGCCTCCTCCTCGGCGCTCGAAAGGCTGGCGCGCGCCTCGTCGTCGTCGATCCCTACCGGAGCCGGACGGCCCGCGTCGCGGACGAGCACATCCGGCTGCTGCCCGGTACCGATGCGGCGCTCGCGCTCGGAATGATGCGGGCGATCGTCGAAGCGGGCCTTGTGGACGACGCCTGGTGTCGTGGGCACGCCCTCGGCTACGACGACCTCCTCGAACGGCTCGAGGAGTACCCGGTCGAGCGCTGCGCGGCGATCTGCGATGTCGACGCGGCGACGATCGAACGGCTCGGCAGGGAGTTCGCGACCGCGCAGCCGTCGCTCCTTCGGGCGGGGGTCGGGGCACAACGCCACCTCGGCGCGCCGATCGCCTATCGCACGCTTGCCTGCCTGCCGGCGATCGCGGGATCATGGCGCCATCGCGGCGGCGGCTTCTCGTACATCCCAACGGCGACAGACGTCCTCGCGACCTCGTCGCTGCGGCGAGAGGATCTGCGGCCGGCGCCGGTTAGGACGATCAACATGTCACGGCTCGGAACCGCCCTCACCGATCCCGACCTCGATCCGCCAGTCGCGGCGCTCGTCGTCTGGAACTCGAACCCGGCGGCCATCGCACCGGATCAGACCCGGGTTCTCCGAGGGCTCGCCCGAGACGACCTCTTCACCGTCGTCATCGACCAGTTCCAGACGGACACGGCCGACTTCGCGGACGTCGTCCTGCCCGCCACCACGCAGCTCGAGCACCTCGACGTGCTCGGCTCCTGGGGCCACCACTACCTGACCGCGAACACGCCCGCCATCGAGGCGGTCGGAGAGGCGAAGCCGAACACCGAGATCTTCCGCCTACTCGCAGGGCGCCTCGGGCTCGACGATCCCTGCTTTGGCGAGTCGGACGAAGAGATGCTCGCCTCGCTCTTTCGCGCGTCGCCGAAGGCGGGGATCGGTCTCGGCGACCTGCTGGAGCGAGGCTGGGCGAAGATCGACCTCGGGCAGGGCGTCACACCCCATGCCGAGGGCGGCTTCTCGACGCCGAGCGGGCTCCTCGAGCTCTCGTCACCTGGTCTCGAGGAGCGTGGGATCGACCCGCTCCCCTTCTACGACCCCCCGGCCGAGATCGCGGACGCTGACCTCGCTCGCCGGTACCCGCTCTGCCTGATCACGCCGAAGACGCACCTGTTTCTGAACTCGACCTTCGCCAATCAAGCCCGCCAGGCGGCCGCGCAGCCCCGGCCGCTCGTGGTCGTCCACCCGGACGACGCGGTGGCGCGGAAGCTCGAGGCCGGCGGGCGCGCTCGGGTCTTCAACGACCGGGGGACGTTCGTCGCCGAGATCTCCGTCTCGGACGACACGCGTCCCGGGGTCGCCGTAGCGCCGATGGGCTGGTGGAATCGCAGCTGGGGCGACGGAACGAGCTGCCAGGCGACGACCTCTGAGCGCCTCACCGCACTTCGACCGGCACCGATCTTCAACGACAACCGGGTCGAGATCGAGCCGGCGGGCTCCTCGTGACGACTGCCGATGACCTGCACGTCCTTAGGCTTGCCGACAACCTCCTCGGCTTCTACGCCGGGCGCGTTGCCGAGACGTCCTCAGAACCACAGACCTGGGTCGACGAGGGTGCGCTTGCGCTCGGGATCTGCAGCTACGCGATCCTCGACGGCACCGAGGCGATCGTCTACGACACGCACGTCTCGGTGGCGCACGCGCGGCAGATCCGGGATGTGATCGAACGGCTCGGTGCCCGACGGATCCGAGTCGCGCTGAGTCACTGGCACCTCGACCACGTTGCAGGCACGGAGGCTTTCGCCGACTGCGAGGTGATCGCGAACCAGGCGACCGCCGACCTCCTCGAAGGGCACCGCTCTCAGATCGAGACGGGGACGCTCGACGGCCCCCCGGCAATCGCCCCTCTGATCCTTCCGACAACCACGTTCGAGTCGAGCATGAGGGTCGACACGCCGAGCGTCCGAGTCGAGCTCGTGCAGTTCGAGATCCACAGCAGCGACGCAACCGTCATCCTCCTGCGCGACCACGGGATCCTCCTGGCCGGCGACACCGTCGAGGACACCGTCACCTACGTCTCCGAACCCGACCGGCTTGCGGTTCACATCGACGAGCTCGAGCGGATGCGTCGGCTCGGCGCGAGCCGGCTGTTGCCGAACCACGGCGGCCGCGACGTGATCGAGCGCGGCGGATATTCCGAGTTCCTGATCGACGCGACGCAGCACTACATCCGCGATCTGCTCGCCGCGGCGGCCGCCCCAGATGACCCAGCGGGAGGCCTCGAGGAGTTCGTCCGCGACCCGCTCGCTGCCGGCTGGATCACCTGGTTTGCGCCCTATGAGCGCGTCCACGAAGCGAACCTCGCTGCAGTCGCCGGCGAGTGACCTGCAAGGATCGTAGGGTGATTCTTTTCAGGTCAAGAATCCCCCTCGACCGGCCGATAGGGGTGCTGAGGCAACGAGGCAATGCGCTTCAGACTCATCATCCTCACGCTCCTCGCAGGAGCGGTTCTCCAGGCAGGCCCTGCCGGCGCGATGGGCGAGCCGGGGGTTGCAGCGCTCCAGGTCGCGTTGCGTGCCAACGGCTTCTACGACGGCTCCGTGGACGGTGTCAAGGGGGCCGGGACGACGGCCGCGGTTCGTGTCCTCCAGCGCAGAGCGGGGCTCACCGTCGACGGGGTCGTCGGCCCGAAGACGCGCAAGGCGCTCGGCCGCCTCGGCCGCCCGAAGCTCGGGAGCCGTCCGCTCTCCAGCGGGAAGGTGGGCTGGGACGTCGCTGCCCTTCAGTTCACGCTCGCGTGGCACGGGTTCCCGTCCTGGACGTTCGACGGCGTTTTCGGCGAGCGCCTCGATGCCGCCGTTCGAGGATTCCAGCGCTTTGCAGAGCTCGGCGCTGACGGCGTCGCCGGCCGCGCCACGCTTGCCGCGCTCCGGCAGTCTCCGCCGCAATCCCCGTTCGGGTTCGCCTGGCCCGTCTCGGGATCCGTCAGCGACGTGTTCGGCCCGAGATGGAACCGGTTCCATCCCGGAGTCGACATCGCGGCACCACGCGGCAAGATCGTGACTGCCGGTCGCGGCGGACGTGTCACCTACACAGACTGGGGCGGGAGCTACGGCAAGCTCGTCATCATCGACCACGGATCCGGGGTCGAGTCCTACTACGGCCACCTGTCGCGGTTCCTCGTCAGAGCCGGAAGACACGTCGACGCCGGTGCAGCGATCGGCCGCGTCGGAGCCACCGGGCGCGCCACCGGGCCACATCTCCACTTCGAGATCCGCGTACGGGGCGCCGCCGTCGATCCCCTCCCTGCGCTGCCCTGACGGGAGTCGCGTCGTGAGACGCGCCTACACTCCATCTCGATGGCAGTACCCCTCATGGAGGACGCTGCGCTTCCGCTCGCCCAGCTGCGCTCCGTCCTCGCCGCCCAGACAGCGCGCCTGTGTGCATTCGACATCACGAGCGGAAGCGGCTGGGATGACGATGAGCTCCGCCGTTTCCGGGTGGCGATTCGCCGGATCCGCTCCCTCATGCGAGCGGCACGGCCGTTGCTCGACGAGGCCTGGACGGACGACGTCCGGCTCGAGCTGGCGTGGCTCGGCCAGGCTGCAAGCCCGGCGCGAGACCTCGACGTCCTTCTGGCAGATCTGCGTACTACCACCGCTCACTTCGACGCGGGGGAGGTCTTCGTCATC
>JBBQXH010000206.1:0-5288 GCA_038209835.1 Gaiellales bacterium
CCGGCGACTGTCCCGATGTTGACCTCGGGCTGAAGACCGACTCCACGCACGATTCCTGATATCGCCGCCAAGGCGAAGAGCGCCGCCAGGATGCCCGCGAAGGCCCTTGTGAACTCCTGGCCGCCGAGAAGCGACAGCACCAGGAGAAGCGCTGCCCCGGCGACGACACCGACCACGAACCGGCGGTAGTCGGGATGGACTCCCGCCGTGTAGAAGACGAGCACGAGCGTTGTTGCCTCGAGAAGCGCCGCGAGGACGCGCACCCACGGACCGTCGACCCCGGACGCGAGGACGATAAAGGTCGCCATGATCGTCAGGAGGACGTAGCCATACCTGTGCTTCCCACCAAGATCAGGCCTCTTCGGCATGTGAGAGCCAGTTCCGCGAGTCTCTTCGACCTCCTCCCCGAACCACGAAGGGCCGGCGTGAGCCGGCCCTTCGATCGTTGGGAGGGTCTTGGGAGAGTTACGCTTGCTGCTGCTGGCGCTCGCCGAGGGTGGCGGTGAGATCGACCTGCTGGCCGCCGCGCTCGACGGTGATGGCGATCGTGTCGCCGGGCGCCTTCGAGCGGAGGGCCCCGACGAGATCGGTGGTCTGCTGGATTGCCTGACCGTCGACGGCGGTGATCATGTCACCCTGCTGGAGGCCGGCTGCCTCGGCCCCCGAACCTGCGCTGACGGTCTGAACGACGACACCGTTCTCGCTGTCCGAGGTTGCGATCCCGAGGAAGGCGTGATGCGGAGTGCCGTCCTGGAGCAGCTGGTTCACGGTCGAGATGACCGTGGTCGACGGGATCGCGAATCCGATCGAGTTGGCGTTCTGTGTCGACGGGATGCCGGCGGAGTTGATGCCGATGACCTCGCCGTTTCGGTTGACGAGGGCGCCGCCCGAGTTGCCGGGAGAGATCGGCGCATCGGTCTGGATCAGGTCGATGTACGTGCTCTGGTCGAGCGAGCGATGGAGGGCGGAGACGATGCCCGCGGTAACGCTGTTTTCGAAGCCGAGCGGGTTCCCCATCGCGACCGCGAGCTCACCGACACGGGGAGGCTCGCTAGCGAAGGTCGCAGACGGGAGACTCGTGCTGTCGACCTTGACGATCGCGAGGTCGACGGTTGGGTCGGTCGCGAGGACCTGCGCGTCGAGCTTGTCGCCGCTCGAGAGTGCGATCTGGACGGTCTTGGCGCCGTCGACGACGTGGTTGTTCGTGACGATGATGCCCTTGGCGCCGTCCCAGACGACGCCGCTTCCCTGCGCGCCGCCCTGCTGGGTCTCGACGAGGACCGAGACGATCGATGGTTGGACTTTCTCGACGATGCTCGGGATCAGCTCGTACGGATCACCGGTCACCTGGAGGCTCGACGACTGGGTCGCAGCCTGGGTCTGGGTTTGGGTCACCGCAGGGGCAGCCGAGAGCTGGCCGTTCGGCCCGACTTGAGCCGAAGTGCCACCGCCGCCGGCGCAGCCAGCGAGCAGCGCGCCAGTGGCGCCGAGGGTGACGAGGGGCAAGATGATGCGTGTGCGTGTTTTCATAGTCATCAGTTGTAGCGCCGCCGAATTCAGCCCCGGTTGCGCCCGGTTAAGCGACGACGTAGCGATTGTTAAGCCGTGTTGCGGCCGGGATCCGACCCGACCGGCTACTCGTACTGGAGCGCCTCGAGAACGTTGAGGCGGGCTGCCCGCCGAGCCGGGAAGATCGCAGCGACAATGCCGGCGATCACGCCGATGACGAGGAACACGATCAGGCTGATGACCGGCACGGAGAAGATCACTCCCTCGGAGGAAAGCGCCCCGGTGACGAGCGCAGCGAGGAAGAGCCCGAGCACCATGCCGAGGACCGCCCCGATCATCGCCGTGATGACGCTCTCCTGGCGGATCATCGCGCGCACCTGACGCCGAGTCATTCCGACGGCGCGGAGCATTCCGAGCTCTCGCGTCCGCTCGAAGACCGAGAGCACGAGCGTGTTGACGATCCCGAACAGGCTGACGATCACGGAGAGCGCGAGCAGCACGTAGAGCAGGTTCAGGAACGGGTCGATCGACGCCTGCTGGCTCTTCGTGAATCCAGCCTGGGTGTCGAGCTTCACGCTCGGGAAGGGCGCTAGGGCCTGCTGCAATTCCTGCTCCGCGGCCGGGGTCGCCCCACCCTCCGTGTTGACGAACGTGTAGAGGTTCTTCGGGCTCTCGAAGATCGAGTCGAACGTCTTCAGCGGAATCGTGACCTCGCCGAGCATCTTGAAGAACGGCGGCGCCTCGTAGATTCCCTTGACCGTGAAGTCCGCCGTCGCACCCGTGGGGGTGAGGAGGGTGAACGGATCGCCGACGGTCAGCTTGTGGTCCGACGCAAAGGCCTTCTCGACGACCGCGCCGTTCCGGCCCAGCTCGCCGAGCACGGCGTCCGAGCCGCCATTCCGCCAGTCGAAGACGTAGACGCTCGCGATCGTCGCCGGATCGACGCCCGTGACGTTCTGCTCCTTGCCGAACGACTTGCCGCGATCGCCGCGGACGCCGACCGCCTCGGCCCCGGGAACAGCCGCGACGGCCTTGTCGGCGGCAGGCTCGAACGGCGTGAACCCATCGTCAGACACGACGACGAAGTCGGCGCTGACCTGGTCTGAGATCGCCTGACCGACCGAGTCGCGGAGACCCGAGGCGAGTACCGCAACGAAAGTGATGAGCGCGAGACCGATCATGAGGGCCGCGGCGGTCGACGCCGTTCTGCTCGGGTTCCGGATCGCGTTCTCCTGCGCGAGCCGTCCCGATGCTCCACCGAAACGCCGCGCGGGCCAGCCGATGATCCGCGCGAGTGGCTTGACGATGTACGACGAGATCAGCGCGACGCCGACGAACAGGATCAGGCAGCCGAAGCCGAGCGCACCGAGCCGCTGGCCGACGCCGATACCGTGGACGAACGACCCGTAGACGAGCAGGAGGATCCCGAGGATGGCGGTGATCGCCGCGATATATGGAGCGAACTTGGCAAACCGCGACCTGGGAAGTGTCGCGCCCTCCCTGACCGCTGCGATCGGCGGCACGCGCGTCGCGCGAATCGCCGGGAAGATTCCCGCGAGAACCGTGATCAGGACGCCCGCGAGCAGGCTGACGATGACCGTCCGAAGCGCGAAGACCGTCCCGGCCTGCGGCAGATCGAGTCCGAACGAGGCGAGCACCGAGTTCAGTCCCTTCGCGAGGCCGAGACCGAGGAAAAGGCCGATCACCGAGGCCACGAGACCGATCACAAATGCTTCGAGGATCACCGAGCCGAGGATCTGGCGGCGCGAGGCGCCGATTGTCCGCAGCGTCGCGAACTCTCGGACGCGCTGGGCGACGGTGATCGAGAGCGTGTTGAAGATGACGAAGGCGCCGACGAAGAGGGCGATTCCGCCGAAGGCGAGGAGGAAGTACCGGATGAACTTCGTGAAACCCTCGATGTCCTTGGTCTGATCCGCAGCCTGCTGCTCGCCCGTCTGCACCTCGGTGCCCGCTGGGAGGACCGGGTTGATCTGATCGACGAGCTGCTGTGGCGAGACGCCCTGCTTGCTGGCCACCTGAATCCCGTCCAGCTTCCCTTCCTTGTCGAACAGGCGCTGGGCCTCCGGGATCGTGAAGGCTGCGATCGTCGCGCTTCCGATCGAGTCGACCGAGCCGTACTTCGCGATACCGGTGATCGTGAACTTCTCGGCCGGACCCTTCGCCACGACACCGATCGTGTCATCGACGTCGTAGCCGTTCTTGTCTGCCGTTCCCGCGTCGATCGCGACCTGCTTCGGCCCAGACGGCCAGCTTCCGGCGGTGAGCTTCAGGGCGTTGAAGCGCGGATCGGCGAAATCAATCCCGAACGCGAGCGACGGAGCGCCCTGGGTCGAGACGGTGTCGCCGTTCTTCTTCGTCAACTGGGCGGAGTCGCTGATCCCCCCGACGGCGGTCGCGACGCCGGGAAGCGTCCTGACCTCGTCGAGCACGGACTCCGGGAACGGCGGGGGCTGTCCCGTGTCAGTCGAGAACGCTTCCTTGCCCGTGATGACGGCATCGCTGCTGGCGTAGGCCTCGGTGAAGACCGTCTTGAACGCCGAGTCGATCGTGTCGGTGAGAACGTAGGTGCCGCTGATCATCGCGACACCGAGGATGATGGCGAGGGCGGTCAGGATTGCGCGAAGCTTCCGCCCGGCCAGGCCTCTGAGGGCGACAGCGGTCATCTCGCAGCGAGCTCGTTCGTCGCCGCGAGAATCTCGGCGCTGGTCGACTTCCCAACGTCCTTGACGATCAGCCCGTCGGCGAGGAACACGACTCTGTCGGCCATCGCCGACGCACGCGCGTCATGGGTGACCATGAGCATCGTCTGGCCATAGGCGTCGACCGAGTCGCGCAGGAGCGCCAGGATCTCCTCCCCGGTCCGCGAGTCGAGGTTGCCCGTCGGCTCGTCGGCGAACAGGACGGTCGGCTTCGATACGAGCGCGCGCGCAATAGCCACGCGCTGCTGCTGGCCGCCCGAGAGCTCCGCGGGGCGATGGCTTCGTCGATCGCCGAGTGCGACCTTGCCGACGATCTCGTCGACCCACCCCTTGTCGGGCTTCGTGCCGGCGAGGTCGAGCGGCAGAGTGATGTTCTCCTCGGCCGTCAGCATCGGCAGGAGGTTGAAGAACTGGAAGATGAACCCGATGTGATGGCGCCGCAGGAGCGTCAGCTCCTTGTCGGCCAGGTTCGTGATGTCGGTGCCGTCGATCGAGACCGTGCCCTCCGTCGGGCGATCGAGTCCCGCGAGGATGTGCATCAGCGTCGACTTCCCCGACCCTGAAGGCCCCATAACCGCGGTCATCTGGCCATTCGGAATGTCGAGCGTCACCCCGCGGAGCGCGTCGACGGCCGTATCGCCCTGCCCGTAGCGCCGTGTGACCTCCCGTGCCGAGACGACCGCACCGGTGGTCGAATGGACGTCCTCGCCTGTCGCGACCGTGTTCAATGGAACCTCCGTTGCTTCGAAGTCTCCGGAGAGTCTGCCAGTCGCCCAGCAATCTGGGCCGGGCGGCTAGCTGGCGTCTGGAGGTACGGCTAGCCCTACGCCGCCTCGACGAGTGGTTGCATGCGGCTGTCGAGCGGAAATGCGTCAGAGCATCTTGAAGCCGAACGGCTTAGGTTTGACGACCACCTCCGCCGCATCGATCGGAACGCTCTGGAACTGTGCCTTGATCCCCGCGATCCAGAGTTTCGCGCGGTCGGTCAACTCGTGATCGTCGGTCTGCAGCCGCCCCCGGGTGACGAGGATGCCGAGGTCGGCGCCCGGATACCGGTAT
>JBBQXH010000207.1:0-5272 GCA_038209835.1 Gaiellales bacterium
TCGGCGCGCGTCTCACGGCTCGACGAGGGGGCGAAGCTGCTCGAGCCGTGCGGGTCCGATGCCAGAGACGGCATCGAGCTCGTCGACCGATCCGAACGGGCCGTGCTCGTCTCGGTACTGGAGGATGTTCTGGGCCGTCACGGGGCCGACTCCAGGCAACACGTCAAGTTGCTCCAGGGTCGCCGTATTGAGGTGCACGGGTGCGGTGGGCTCCTGGCCCGGAGCGGCCGTCGAGCCCGCCCCGGCGAGCGAGGCGAGGGCCTCTCCGGCCGCCGGAACCACGATCTGCTGGCCGTCGGCCAGGGGCGCGGCGAGGTTGATCAGCGCAAGGCGAGCTTTCGGGGTCGGGCCTCCCGCCTTGCGGATCGCATCGTCGATCCGGCTTCCCTCCACGAGCTCGTACAGGCCTGGCTTATGAACTGCTCCGACGACATGGACGACGAGCGGCGGGGATGCAGGCACATCCGGTGTTACGGCGATGTCCGCCGCGTCGGTCGACTCCCCGGTCGCTGTCGATCCCGCGTCGAGAGCGGCGATCGTCTGACCCGCATCCGGTGTCGTTCGCCCACCACCGAGGATCACCCGTCCCCCGAGCGCGAGGAACGCGAGCGCCACAGCGACGAACAGAAGCGCGCGGGGCCGCGAGATCGAGGGCATCCGCATGTCGCCAATTGTGGCAACGCGCGAGTCACAGAACGTCACGGATCGTGACGAGATCGTGTCAGAGGTTTGATGTGAAATGGGCGTGCGTCTGGGGAGCGGTCTGCACCAAGGAGCGTGGTTGACTCGCTCGGTGGCAAGGCTGGTGGCCTTGGTGCCGATCGAGGCAGCCGCGATCCGCCGCGTGCAGGCCCTCATCCAGACGTGCGGTCATCTCACATCGAGCCTCTATAAGACTGCCGCGTCTACGCCCTGGCGCCCGGCCCGTAGGCGAGGCGCAACCCCCGACCGCGCTCGAAGCGATCGAGGGCGAGTGGCGACACGTCGATCGCCGGCGACCGACCCGTGATCTCGTCCGCGACGACCTCGCCGACCGACGGAGCGAGCTTGAACCCGTGGCCTGACCAGCCGAGGGCGAGATAGACGCCCTCCACGTGCGGCGCCCATCCGACGATCGGGTTCCAGTCTGGCGTGTAGTCATATGCGCCGGCAAACCCGCCGAGCCATCCCGCGTCGGCGTAGGAGGGAATCCGCTCCCGGAGCGCTCGTCGGATTCCGTCTTCGTATTCGGGGCCGATCTCGCGGGCGCAGTCGTCCCTTCGCTCGTACCGCACTTCGGGCTGATACGTGACGACCCAAGCGACGCCCGCCCGATCTGGTCGCATGACGAGGTTCGAGGCCATGTCTGAGAAGGTCACACGCACCCTGGGTCGATCGGCCGGCTGGTCGACGAAGGCGACCTCGAGGCGACGCAACGCGATCGGGATCTCGATGCCCGCGGTACGCCCGAGCTCGGCCCCCCAACTCCCTGCGGCGAGGATGACCGTCTCGGCGTGGATCGGGCCGGCATCGGTATCCACGCCGCGAACGCGGCCGCCCTCGACCAAAATGGCGGTGACGCGTCGCCCCAGAGCAGGTCGAACGCCGGCTCCCACCGCACCCGCAAACCAGGACAGCGCCATGCGGTACGTGTCTGCGAATCCGCCGTCGGGCTCCCACGCGCCGGCCGCGATGCCATCGAGTGTGAGGAGCGGCTCGAGCGCGGCGATCTCATCCTTCTCGACCACGCTTGTCTCGAGTCCCCACGATTTCAGCCGCTGAACGTTCTCTCGCAGGGCGTCCTCGTGGTCGGGCGTAGCGGTCAGCAGGTAGCCGGTCCGGACGTACCCCGAGTCCCCGGTTCCGATCTCTGTGCTCCAGTCGCGGATGATGTCGACGCCGCGCATCGCGAGCCTCGCAACGACCTCGTTCGAGTAGTGCCTCCTGACCATCGAGAAGGACACGCCGGAGTCGCCTTCACAGACCTGTCCTCGATCGACCAGCACGACGGAGCCGGCCCCTCTACGGGCGAGCTGGAACGCGATGCTCGTCCCGAAGAGACCGGCTCCAATGACGACGACGTCTGCCGCCTCCCCCATTCCGCGCGAAGCCGTCAGCGCACCACGAGGACGTCGCAGGGCGCCTCGTGCACGACCTTCGTACTGACCGAGCCACCGAAGAGCCGCTTCGCTCCTCCCCGACCGCGGGTTCCGACGATGACGAGATCCGCTCCCGACTCCTTCGCTGCCTCGATGATCACATCACCGGCGTCGCCTTCACCCTCGATGCTCTGCGACTCGACACCCTGGGCCTTCAGGTGGGCCTGCGCATCTTCGAGACTGGCGGAGACCTCGTTCGCTTCTCCCGAGTCGCGACGACCCATGCTCCGCCCTGCGTGAAGCTCGACCCCGACCGCGCCCACGACGGTGACCTTGGCTCCAGCGCGTGCGAGCGCGGCGGCCCGATCTAGAGCGCGCTTCGCCTCATCCGAACCGTCATAGCCTACGATCACGTTCTGCATGTCGACCTCCTTCGTGACGCCCTTGCGCACAGACAGCCAATCCTAGTGGTCGCTCCACTAGTCCGAGCTTCGAGCGCACGAGTCTACCCGGGGCCGATATCGTCGCCTGCGTGAGCGGGAGGAAGCGAGGATCTCCGTGCGCGGTCGTCACGGGGGCCGCCTCGGGCATCGGCCAGGCGACGGTTGAGCGACTCCGCAGAGACGGATGGCGAGTCGCCGGGATCGATCGGGATGCTCCCGGGCTCGATCGCATGGATGTCGATGCCGGCGCAGTCGCAGACGTCGGCGATGCGGCTGGACTCACCGCCGCCATCGACGAGGTCGTTGCGACCCTCGGCTCCCTCGACGCCGCCGTAGCCTGTGCCGGGGTCGCCGGGCGAGGCACGGTCGCGACCACCTCGCCGGAGGACTGGGAGACGATCTTCGCGGTAAACGTGCGGGGTGTGTACCTGACGGGTCGCGCTGCGATCCCACACCTCCAGCGATCAGGAGGAGGGGCGATTGTCAACGTCGCGTCTCAGCTCGGCCTGGTCGCCGCGGCGAACGCCGCAGCGTACTGCGCTTCGAAAGGGGCGGTCATCCAGCTCACCCGAGCGATGGCAATCGACCACGGGCACGAGGGAATCCGGGTGAACTGCGTCTGCCCGGGGCCGACAGATACGCCGCTCCTCGAGCCGTACTTCAGCGCGAGCGCCGATCCGGCAGCCGAACGCCGGCGCTACGAGGAGGCGCAGGTGCACGGCCGGCTCATCACGCCGAAGGAGGTTGCCGGCGCCATCGCTTACCTCTGCTCGCCCGAGGCCTCCTCCACCATTGGCGCGGCGCTCGTCGTCGACGGCGGATATTCGATTCAGTAAGCAAGGAGCGAAGCGACGCGCAGCGGACGCGCCCGCAGGGCGCCAGGACGCGAAGGGCCGTCGAGCCCGCTAGGGCTCGACACACCCGTGCGGCGCGGGTGTGTCAGGCGACCACGAGCAGCGTCTCGAGGGTGCGGTCGGATGCGCCGGCGATGCGAGTCCCGTAAGCCGCTTCGGCGCGCAACGCGTCCAGAAGCTCGGACTGGATGACTTCGCCGGGAGCGAGCGCCGGAATGCCGGGCGGATACGGAGCGACGATCTCGGCGGCGACTCGGCCGGCCGCACGGTGGGCCGGAACTCGCTCGTGACCGGCGAAGAACGCCTCCCGAGGCGTCATCGCCGGCATCGGATCGACGCGCCAGGCGGCCGTCGAGAGCGGCGGTCGAGTCGCGGTTCCCGATCGCTTGCGGAGGGATCGCTCGAGGGCCCCGATGAGTCGCCGAACGGAGCGCGTGCCGTCACCGATGGTCAGGATCGGGACGAGCGTGGTGCGGTCGGCCATCTCGAGAACGACTCCTTCGGCTCGCAGGTCGCGCTCGACGTCGTGGCCGTCAGCGCCGCAACTCCCGAGCTCGACAACGAGCTTGAGCGGATCGTGAGACGCCACCGAGGAATGCCCGAGCACCGGCTCACCGAGACAGCGTGCTCCTTCGAAGCCATCGATCTCGCGTCGGAACCACTCCGCCAGCGCCCACGTCCGCCAGAGGAGCCGGCGCCCATCCCGCTCGATCAGCGCTCGTGCCCGGTCGAGGCTCGCGTAGATGGCGGCCGACGGGCTCGTCGTAAGGAGCGCGTCGAACGCCGCGCTGAGCCGTTCGAGGTCGACCCGGCCGGAGGTCGAGGCCAGGAGCAGCGCTCCCTGGGAGAAGGCGGTCAGGGTCTTGTGGACGCTCGTCACGACCACGTCTGCGCCGAGCGAGAGAGCGCATCCCGGGAGCTTCGGGTGAAAGCCGAAATGGGCGCCCCAGGCCTGGTCGCACACGAGCGGGATGTTCCGGGAGTGCGCCTGCGACGCGATTGCCTCGAGATCCGAGACGAGACCGAGGTAGGACGGCTCGACGAGGACGACGGCTTTCGCGGCTGGTTCGCGCTCGAGGGCCTCCCCAATCCGGTCGGCCGGAATCGAGAGGGCGAGGCCGGTCACGGGATCGACGTCGGGGACGACCCAGACAGGATCGAGGCCAGAAAGGACGAGGCCTGCGTAAACGGACTTGTGAGACGTCCGCGCCACCACGACCTTGTCGCCCGGAGACCCGAGCGCGAGCCCGACGGCCTGGTTCGGGTGCGTCGAGCCGCTGACCGAGAAGCGGGCCCAGTCGCCGCCCCACGCGGTCGCTGCGAGCGCCTCGGCGCGCCCGAGCAGATTGTCCGAGCCGGTGAGGAAATCGACGCCCCAGCCGTAGGGAGCGTCCCGGAGCAGCACGGGATCATCGCCGACGAGAGCCGGATTGCGTTTGTGGCCAGGCGTCGCGAAGTGCGCGCAGCCCCCCGTCAGGAACGCCTCGGTCGCGTCGGCAAGCGGGGTCTCGATCGTTTCGGGAGTCGGAGACAGGACGAAAGCCATCGGTTCCTCCCTGAGGCTTGATGCGAAATGGGCGTGCGTCATGGGGAGTCGCCTGCACGAAGGAGCATGGTTGACTCGAGTGAGCTCCTATCTGTCAAGTGGGGTCGTTCGGGCGGTGGTGGTGTCGTTGCGGAGTTGTTGGTAGATGACGTCGGAGAGGTGGCGTTTGAGTGATCTGGTGGCGTCGCGGTAGGTTTTGCCTTCGTGTCGGCGGCGGTCGATGTAGGCGCGGGCTCGGGGGTCGCAGCGGATTTGGGTGAGCGCCATGGTGTGGATGACGCGGTTCAGTCGTCGGTTGCCGCCGCGGTTGAGGCGGTGGCGGTGGGTGGCGCCGGAGGAGGCGGCGATCGG
>JBBQXH010000208.1:0-5261 GCA_038209835.1 Gaiellales bacterium
CTCTCCGTGCGCGATCTGAGCTGTGGATTGCGCCGCGCTGAAGAACTCGATCTCGGACGCTCCGTCTTGGGTCGCAGCGTTGACTGCGCGCTGACCGAGCCAGCAGAGCTGGTAGGCGTGGACGATCTTGACGAGTTCGTCCTCGTCCTTCAGGATCCTCATCGCGACGATCTGCTGATCGGCCGCGGTGAGCCGCGCGGAGAGCCGCTCGCCGAGGAGGCCGCTCATCGGGCCGAGGCCGTCGGCGACGCCGACCGAAGCAGCGTCCGCGATCGCGGGGATCTCGGCCACTGCCGCGGCCAGGATCGGCAACGGGTTCAGCTCGATCCCAAAGCCGCGCTCTCCGAAGCCGCGGACATCGTCGGCCTCACCGAGACGCTCAGCGACCGGAAGCTCGTCTCGCATCACGACGAGCGTTCGCGGGCCGCCCCGCTCGAAGACGAGTGCCGACGGCCCACCGTAGTAGCGCCAGTACCCACCGAGGTAGTTGACGTTGTCGGCCCCGAAGGCGACCACGCAGTCGACGTCCTCCGCCTCCATCCAGTTCGTGAGGCGGGTGAGCCGGTGTGGCGGGCGCTCTGCGGCGATCCCGTCGGCGAGTCCCGCATTACGTGTCAAATCACTCATAGCACTCCGTTTTCGTGGCAGAGCAAAGGATTGTCCCGAGAAGCGGCGACTATGCCCAATTCCCGGGTGTGAGTCAAGCGAGAAAAACGATTGTCTATCCCCCTTGACCGGCCGGACGGCACGCTCGTAGAATCGGCGCGCAACCGTTTGTTCGGTCAGTGGAGGGAGCCCATGGGCGTACTGAAGGATCGTGTCGCAATCGTCACGGGCGCAGGATCGGGGCTCGGCCGCGGAATCGCCGACGAGCTGGCCCGGGCCGGCGCTGCCGTGGCCGTCGCCGAGATCGATGCGGCGCTCGCCGAGCAAGCGGCAGTCGAGCTCGCGGGACTCGGGGTCGAAGCGCGGGCGTACACGACCGACGTCTCGAAGGGCGACCAGGTCGAGGCAACATTCGATGGGGTCGTGCGGGACTTCGGCAAGGTCGACATCGTCGTCAACAACGCCGGCATCAGCCGGGTCGGCCCCCACACACAGGACGTGACCGACGAGGAGTGGCACGACTCGATCGCCGTGATGCAGACCGGCGTCTTCTTCTGCATGCGGGCGGCCGGCCGTCGCATGCTGCCGCGCAAGTCCGGGTCGGTGATCAACATCTCGTCGATCCGCGGCTTCTCGCCGAACCCAGGGCGCATGACCTACTGCGCGCCGAAGGCGGCGGTCATCATGATGACGAAGATCGCAGCGGGCGAATGGGCCGCGGACGGCGTTCGCGTGAACGCGATCTGCCCGGGGGTCTTGCGGACGCCCATGTGGGACGCGGACGTGGCGCGCGGCGCCATCGACGAGCAGTTCTACGTCGACACGGTCCCGGCTCATCGCCTTGGGATGCCGTCGGAGGTCGGGAAGCTCGCTGTCTACCTCAGCTCTGATGACGCGTCGTACATCACGGGGGCTGCCCTCACGATCGACGGGGCACTGACCTCGATTCCAGCCGGATGATCGCGACCGCAAGGGAGAAGGAGGAACGATGAAGACTAGAACGACGACGATTCTGCGGTGGGCCGGCCTTGCCGCCGTCGCCGCGTCGCTGGCCTTCGCCGCAGCGGGGTGCGGCGGGAGCAGTGGCGGCGGGGCGACGACGGCGGCCGCACCCGAGACCCAGGCCGCGACGACGGCCGCATCCGGCGGCGAAACGCAGGCGGCAGGGAGCGGACTCGGCAGCGAGTTCGACGTCGCAGCGGCCGGCGACGTGACGGTCAAGCTCTGGTGGCTCGGCGACCTCGAGGTGCCCGGGATCGAGGCGTGGATGGACACCACGATCGCCGCGTTCGAGGCGAAGTACCCGAACGTCAAGGTCGAGGCAACGACGTACGATACGAACACCTGGGTGCAGACGCAGCAGACCGCCTGCCAGTCGAAGACCGGTCCGGACCTCTGGTACAACTGGAGCGGGAGCTGGTCGCTCGAGCTGTCCTGGAAGGGCTGCACCGTCCCGAACGAAGAGGTTCTCGCGCCGTCCGATATCGAGGCGAATCCCTCGACGCAAGAGACGCTCTGGCAGGGGAAGACCTGGGACTTCCCGCTCTACAAGTTCGTCTATCCGATCGTCGTCAACCTCGATCTGGTCCAGAAGGCCGGTCTCGATCCGGCCAGCCCGCCGGCAACGTGGGACGAGTGGATCTCCGCCCTCGAGAAGATCAAGGCGTCCGGCGTCACGCCGCTCGCTCTCGGGCTGAAGGACGGCTTCGGTGCTGAGATTGCCGCCGCCGGCCAGCTCGAGCGGCAGGCGGTCAACGATCCCGACACCCTGAAGCAGCTCACGGTCGACGGGGACATCGCCACCGACCAGGGTTGGCAGGATTGGATCGGAAAGCTCTTCGACATGAAGCCGTACTTCAATTCGGACGCGAACTCGGTGACGTTCGCCGAAGGGCTTGCGCTCTGGCAGAACGGCAAGACGGCGATGGTCTTCGGGGCGCCCGGAGTGCAGTCGGTGATCGCAGACGCTCAGAAGAGCGGCATGAACGTCGGCCTTCTGACGATGCCGGCGTTCACGACACTGGGATGGTCCGACGGGCTCGCGAACACGGGGCAGGGCTTCCAGGTGACGCAATGGTCAGAGAACAAGGAGGTCGCCGGTGCGTTCATGGCGTTCCTCCAGACCCCCGAGAACCTCCAGTCGCTCTATGAGGCGACCGGCTCGTTCCCCACGTCGACGGCCTGGGACTCGTCGCAGGTGTCGAGCGCGACCGATCAGCAGATGCTCGACTGGCTCGGTGAGAACAACTCGATCTGGTGGAGCGCGAACTACACACCGGTCGATCTCGATCCGAACTGCCGCTTCGTCGTCTTCCAGAAGATGATGGCGGGCGAAATCGACGTTCAGGGCGCCCTCCAGACTTGCCAGGAGGCGCTCGTGAAGTGGCGCAAGGCGAACCCCGCAGCTCTGGAGAACTTCCAGTCCTGGCTCACCGGCTAGGCCGCTAGCCGGGTTGACGAATCGACGGGCGCGGCCGGGATGACCGGCCGCGCCCGGGTCGCTCCCATGCCACAGCGCCTCAAACCCTGGCTCTTCTGCGCCCCGCTCATCGTCTGCGTCGGGATCGTCTTCCTCTACCCGCTCGTCGCTCTCGTCCGGTATAGCTTCGAGCAGGTCGGGTCGGCGTACATCCCGAGCACGTTCGTCGGGCTCGACAACTACCGCTACGTCTACTCGGACTCGCTCTTCTGGCGAGCGATCACGAACAACGCGAAGCTCCTGCTGTGCGTCCCGGTGCTGATCGTCCTCTCGACGATCATCGCGGCCGTCCTGCACGATCAGGTGAAGGGCTGGAAGGCGTACCGCACATTCGTCTTCCTCCCGTACGTGCTCTCGATCCCCGTCGTCGGGATCGTGTTCGGCTACCTCTTCCAGCAGAAGGGGCTCGTCAACAGCGCGCTCCAGAACGTCGGCCTCGGCGCGCTGGCGCAGGATTGGCTCGGAACGTCGACCTGGGCTCTGCCGACGATCATGGCCGTGATCATCTGGAAGGAGCTCGGCTTCGGGGTGATCGTCTTCCTCGCACGGCTGATCTCGGTGCCCGAGGACATGTTCGAGGCAGCGAGGATCGACGGCGCCGGCTGGTGGCGCCGGCTCCGGTACGTCACCATCCCGCAGCTCGCCCCGGCGATCGTCTTCTACGCGATCGTCGAGCTGATCACCATGCTCTCGTGGGTCTTCGCCTACATCTACGTGATGACGGCGGGCGGGCCCGGGAACTCGACCGTCGTCAGCGAGTACTACATCTACCAGCAAACCTTCCAGAACACGGTGATCGGGATCGGCGCTGCGGCGGCGGTGACGCTGCTCGGCTTCGTCAGCATCCTCATCATCGTTCGGCTGTGGCTCGTTCGCCGCGTGGAGCTTCTTGGCGTCGAGGGCTGACAGCCCGCTTGCCCTCGGACGGGGACCGTCGGGCTTGCCGCGCTACTGGCCCGGCCGGCTGGCGAAGCACCTGCTCCTCTTGTTGTTCGTCTTCGCCGCGCTCGTCCCCGTGTACTTCATGGTCGCAAACAGCTTCAAGACGAGCGAGGAGTATCTGTCCAATCCGTACGGCATCCCGAGGAGTCCTACCTTCGCGACGCTCGGAAGCGCGATCCACGACGGCGACCTCTACAGGTGGCTGCTCAACTCGTTCGTCTTCACCGTGGCGTCGGTGCTTCTCTCCACCCTGATCGGCGCGTTCGCCGCGTACCCGATTGCACTGATGCGCTGGAAGCCCGGCCCGTGGCTCTTGAGCGTTCTGATCGCCCTGATGGTGCTCCCGCCGATCGTCCTCGTCGTGCCACTTTTCCAGGTGATGGCGAACGCGGGTCAGCTGAACACCTATCGGGGCGTGATCGTCATCTATACGGGTCTGCTCCTGCCGTTCTCGACCTTCCTTCTCGCCAGCTTCTTCCGCACCATGCCGCGCGATCTGCTCGAGGCGGCGAGGCTCGACGGCGCGGGGCACACGCGGATGCTCGTGTCGATCGTCCTTCCCCTCTCGCTGCCGGCGCTCGTGACCGTTGCGACGGTTCAGGCGCTATGGGTGTGGAACGAAGTGCTGATCGCCGTCATCTTCCTGCAGAGCGAGAGCTTGCGCACGCTGATGGTCGGCGTGACGATCTTCCGCTCGCGCTACCACCTCGACATCCCGCTCGTCATGGCCGGGATGCTGTGGGCGACGATCCCGATGGTGATCCTCTACCTCGTCCTGCAGCGTTTCTTCATTCGCGGCCTCACCGCGGGGGCCGTCAAGGGGTGAGCGGCGGGGGTGCGGCCGCGGACGCGCGGACGACGAGCTCCGGCGGGGTGCCGACCATCGAGTCTTCGACGGGCTCGCCGTTCAGGAGGGCGAGCAGATGATCGACCGCCTGGCGACCCATCTCGACGAGTGGTAGCCGAACCGTGGTCAGCGGCGGGTCGAGGTACCCGGCGAACGGGGCGTCGTGGAACCCGACCACCGAGACGTCTTCCGGGATCCGGAGCCCCAATCGCCGGGCGGCCGCCATCGCGCCGATCGAGGCTCGGACGTTTCCGACGAAGAGCGCGGTCGGGCGCGGATCGAGTCGGAGGAGGCGCGTTGCGGCCACATTGCCCCCGGCTTCGTCGAACGAGGACTCGGCGACGAGCTCGCTCGCCGGGACGAGGCCCGCCTGCTCGAGCCCGCGCT
>JBBQXH010000209.1:0-5257 GCA_038209835.1 Gaiellales bacterium
CTCGATGAGGAGCCGATCGGCTTCCTTCGACGTGACAGTCCCGCGGAAGATGTTGTTGTCGCCCATGAACGCCGCGACGAGCTCGTTCTCCGGCCTCGTCGAGATCGTCAGCGGGTCGCCGATCTGCTGGATCCGACCGTCGTTCATGACAACGATCCGGTCGGCCATCGAGAGAGATTCCTCCTGATTGTGTGTCACGTGGATGAACATGAGGCCGAGCTGGCGCTGGAGGTTGCGGAGCTCGACGCGCATGCGAAGCTGGAGCAGCCGGTCGAGGTCGCCCAGCGGCTCATCGAGGAGCAGCGCCTTCGGGCTCGTCACGAGCACGCGAGCGAGCGCCACCCGCTGCTGCTGGCCGCCCGACAGTGCCCGGGGCTTGCGGTCGGCGAGCTGGGTGAGACCGACCATCTCGAGCGCCTCCATCGACTTCTCTCGACGCTCGCGCTTCGCCATGCCGTGCATCTTGAGCCCGAACTCGACGTTCTCGACGACGCTCCGATGCGGGAAGAGCGCGAAGTGCTGGAACACGGTCGTCGTCGGGCGTTTGTCCGGAGTCATTCCGACGAGCGACTCCCCGTCGAGAAGGATCTCGCCACTCGTCGGCTCCTCGTGGCCACCGATCATCCGGAGGGTCGTGGTCTTGCCGCAACCGGACGGGCCGAGGAGGACGACGTACTCTCCGTGCTCGATCGTCAGGTTGACGTCGTCGACCGCCGTCACGCCGCCGGCGAAGAGCTTGGTCAGGTGCCGTAGCTCGAGGCCGGAGCCCGAGCGGGCGACAGTGGAAGGGGCGGCGGTTGCTGCCCCTTCCACTCGGGATTCGGTCCCATCCGCCATCTATGCGATCAGGCGGAGAGGAACTCGTTCCACTTCTGGACCTGGTACTCGTTCTCCTGGAAGTACGAGTTCCAGGTGGCGAAGGCGCAGGCTCGCTCCGTGAACGATCCGCCGTCTCGAACCTGGCCCTTCTTGATGTCGCCGACCTGGCCGGTGATGCCCGGCAGGTCCGTGGCGGCCGGCTTGCCATCGATCCAGTAGTCCCATTCGTCCGGTGTGACGTACTGCCGCGTCGTCTCCTGCACGGCGTTGTAGTAGCCCTGTCGCATCATCACCGAGCCCGGCTCGCCGCTGTGCCACCAGTTGATGTAGTCGTAGCAGGCCTGGAGCAGGCTGGGATCGCTCTCGGCGTTCTTCGAGATCGCGAGATTCCCGGTCCAGCCGCGGAAGCCCTCGGGGGGGGCCGCGTAGCGGGTGTTCTGCCCCTGCGCCACGAGGAGCGCAACGGCAGGCGACCACATCGACTCGAGCACGACCTCGCCGGAGGCCATCAGGTTGACGGACTCGTTGAACTCCGTCCCGAAGGCGCGGAACTGGCTCTTGTGCTTGATCAGGACCTTCGTGAGCGCGTCGATCTCGTCCTTGGTCATGTTTCCGACGTTCCCGAACTCCAGCAGACCGAGCGCCTTCGTGGCCAGGCCAACATCCTGCATGCCGATACCGGGATCGTTCAGGATCGCGACCCGCCCCTTGTACGACGGGTTAAGGAGCTCGGCCCAGGAAACCTCGTTCGGCTCCTTCTTGATCACGTCGGCGTTGTAGCCCATCGAATCCATGTTGAAGTCGGCTACGGGTCCGACCGTATACAACGGTTCGTCGCCAACTGGCTGGCCGCTCGACTCGTCGACCCACTGGACGATGATGCCGTCCAGCTCGCTCTGAACGTTCTGGTTGGTCTGCCACTTGCCGCTCTTGTCAGGATCGACATAGTAACCGCGGAACGGCGCGTCGCCGTCGCCGTAGGTACAACCCTGGCCCGCGCCGTTCGTCGGGTCGACGTAGCCCATGGTCATCAGCGGCGACTGTTGCTTCCAGGCGGTGATCTTCGCGATCTCCACGTTGTGGAAGTTGCCCGAGGCCCAGGTCGGGTCGAACTGGTAGTTGTACCCCGAGAAGACGTCGAACGACCCGGGCTGCGTGATCGCCTTCTGCACCATCGTCACCGAGTCGGTGACGTCGAACGCGAGCTTGAATCCGAGCGCCTTCTCACCCGCATCCTTGATCGGATCGATCAGGTCGACCCCCAGGCCGGTGACGCGGAGCGTCCCGGTGAACGGTGCCGCCTCGGCGGTGGTTGCCGCGGCTGCCGAAGTTTCGGAGCTCGCCGCGGTCGTCGTCTCGCCGCCGCTCGAGCTCGAGCCTCCGCACGCCGCAAACAGCGCACCGAGACCGAGAGCCCCCGCCATCGCGGCGCCGCCCTTGACCAGGTCACGTCGGGTCAGACCGCGCTTTCCGAGCTCATGCTCGAGATGGCGCTCAAGGTGGTCACGGTCGGGTTCCCGTGTCTTCCAGTCCTCACTCATCCCCTCTTACTCCTTTCTCCTCGCCGGCAGCTAGCCCTAGCAGAGAGTGCCCCAAAGGCCGTCATCCTCGCTCTTTGAACGGTTTGTATACAGAGTCCCACCGCTCCCGTCAACAGCGAACCGGCCGAAGTCTGACTTTGACTTCGGACGGCTCGATCCTGCACACCGCTGACGCCCGATTCGAGCACTCGGAAGGTCAGACGCTGCACCGCGCGAGTTGTTAGCAAACGTCACGCCGTGGCTTTCGAGTGCCGAGTGAAGAAGTCGATCACGACGCGCGCGTGCTCGTCTGTCGAGTCGAAGATCGTCGAGTGCCCGCCGCCCTTGATGACGTATTTCTCGGCCCCGGCGATCCCGTCGTGGATCGCCTGCTGGCCGGCGCCGTTCGGACCCTGATCCCACGGGGTCATGATGTCCTCGTCGCCGCCGAGGACGAGGGCGGGCGATGTGATCTTGCCGAGCCAGGGGCGCAGGTCCATGTCGCACATCGCCTGGCACGCTGCCGTGAAGACCTCGACGCGGTTCGAGTCGCGGAGAATCGTCTGAACGTGATCGACGAGCGCCGCCGAATCCTGCTCCTCGAGGAACGTCTTCGAGAGGGCCTGCCAGGTGATCAGCTCGGCGAGAATCCGGCTCCCAGGGCCGTCTGGATCCATTTCTGCGATGTCGATCCAGTTCTTGAACGTCAGGCGCCCAGCGACCCCGAGCTTCGCGGCGGAGCAGTTGATGACGACTGACGTCGTGCGCTCCGGGTACTTCCCGGCGAACGCCTGGGCCACCATCCCGCCCATCGACGTGCCGTGAACGTGCGCCTCGTCGATCCCGAGGACGTCCATCAGTCCGGCGAGATCGTCCGCCCACACCTCCATCTCGTAGTGCTGGAGCGGCTTGTCGGATGCGCCGTAGCCCCGCTGGTCGTAGTCGACGACCTTGAAGCCCGCGTCTGCGATGGCCGGCGTCACGGGATCCAGGTTGAAGTGCCCGAAACCTGCGCCGTGGATCTGCAACACCGGCTCGCCGTCGCCGACGATCCGATGCCACAGGCTGACGCCGTTGACCTCGATCATCGTTCCGTCGGGCAGTTCGGCCATGTGACCTCCTCGTCGTCGCCTGGGGTGGCGGATTCTGTCTGAGATCGGCGGTTCAGGTAGCCGAGACCGTGATCTCGACCGTCTCCGCGCGATTCCCGAAGTAGTCGCGGCGGAAGTCGTCGTTCCCGTCGTAGGAGCGCTTCGGCAAGACCTTGCGGACCAGCGTGAAACGTGCAGGACGCTCGACGAACGGATACGGGTCGACGGACACGTGCCACGGCCCGAGTGGCTCAAAACGGAGCTCGACGTCGTCGCCGCCGATTCCGACCGGGACCGGTGAGATGGCGTCGGCCTCGCCGCCCACGACGTCGCGCAGGCAGAAGTACAGCGAGAGGCGGTCATAGATCTGGAGCAGCTTGTAGTTCGTCCAGCGTTCGTCCTCGCCGACGCCGAGAGCCTCAGTCCTGACGGGGTGACTCGCCTCCTGCTCGGCCACGAACGCGGCGATTTGCCCTCGATACGCCTCAGCCTGGCTCAGCCCGAGGCCCGGCTGCGTGCCGTACCTTCCGGTGTAGATTCCCGCGCCGTGCATCGAGACGAGCAGGCCGGCGTAAGGGTCTTCCTCGGTCACGACCTCGATGCAAGCACGGTAGAACGCAAGGTGCGCGGGGACCGGGACATCCAGGAACGCCGTCGGTCGGGAGCGCTCGAGATCGAACGTCGGCCGCCGGTCATAGACGCCCCACCCGTCGTCGTGGCGTACAGCCGCCAGCGCAACCGATGCGGCGGGGCGGATCGGGTCGAACCCGTCGCCTCCCCAGGCAACGGCAAGCTGCCCCGAGAGATCGGCGTGGTCGGGCTGGCGAACCAGTTGCCAGGCGTCGCCGAGATCGCGAACGAGCACGCGCGCCTTCTACCGACGACCGACCAGCAAGTAGATGAGCACCGTGATCAGCGGGAAGAAGACACCCGCGATGATCCAGAGTGCCTTGACGCCTCCGGACATATCGCTCCGTCCGATCACGTCGACGAGCATCCAGATCCAAGCCACCAGGGCGATGATTCCGAGGATGATCCCGATCCATCCGCCGACGACCAGGGCGAGTGGAACGACAGAGAGCAGCGAATCAGGGAGTGCGAGCACTTCCAACCTCCTCGAGATGGGAGACGACGTCGTCGAGCGAGACGACATCAGCGTACTTGGTGTCCAGGTCGTAGAGGTTTGCCTCGTGGGCAGCCGGATTGCGGTCGCCGACCGCCTCTCTCGGAACGCAGACGCGGTAGCCGTGCTGGAGCGCGTCGACCGCCGTCGCCCGGACGCAACCGGACGTGGACGCCCCGGTCACGATCACCGAGTCGCATCCCGCAGAGACGAGGATGCTGGCCAGCGACGTCCCGAAGAACCCCGAGGCAAAGCACTTCACGATCACGGCCTCCCCCTCCTCGGGCGCGATCCTCGGGTCGATCTCGATCCAGGGACTGCCCTCCTCGAGCGCGAGCAGGGCCGGCACCTTCTCGATGAACACGGCAGCCGCCTGCCGGGCGGCCTCGTCGAAGGCGACGGTCGTGAAGATGACTGGGATGCCCGCGCCGCGGGCCTCGACGAGGAGCCGTCGGATCGCCGCGACGACCTCGTCGAGATCGCAGACGAGCGGTGACGCGGGATCGGTGAAGCCCTTGTTGACGTCGATGACGAGCAGGGCGGGGCGCCGGCCGAGGCCAGCGCGCCCGTGGAACCCTTCGAACTGCGTCGTCACTGGCCCGGAGCGGGGATCCCGTCGCCTGCTCTAACGCGTTCGAGCGCCTCGTCTCCCGGCTCGAGCGCCGACCAGCGCAATGGCGTCGCCGGCTCGGGCGGGGCGATCC
>JBBQXH010000210.1:0-5256 GCA_038209835.1 Gaiellales bacterium
TGATCATGACGGTCGCAACGGGGACGAACAGCATCACGCGTTCTGAGAAACGCAGACCCGAGTAGAGGTAGACAGGAAGCGTCACCTGTTCTCCGACGACGAAGCTCGCGATCACCACCTCGTCGAACGAGATCACGAACGCCACGATGATCGACGACATCAGCGCCGGGATGATCAGCGGCAGGATGATCTTCCGGAAGGTGGTCGTCCAGGAGGCGCCGAGGTCCTCGGCTGCTTCCTCGAGCGACCGGTCGATCGAGGCGATCCGCGGCAGGAGAATGAGGACGCAGAACGGGATCGCGATCACGATGTGGCCGATCAGCACCGCCCACAGGCTGAGCGGAATGGGGATGACCGGGCTCTGGGGCCGGAAGAGTACGAGCAGGGCGATACCCAGCACGACCGTGGGGACGACGAGCGGTATGAGGATCAGGGCGGAGATCGCCGACTTCCCGCCAAACTTCCGCCGTGCGAGCGCGTACGAGACCAGCAGGCCGAGGCCCGTGGCGATGAGGCCTGCACCGACGGCGACCTTGACCGATGCCCAGAACGCCGTGCGCACACCCTCCTCGTGCCATGCGGCCTGGTACCACTTCGTCGTGAATCCGACGAAGGGTAGAGCGGCAACGGTCGAGTCATTGAACGAGAAGACGGCGAGGACGATGGTCGGCGCGTAGAGGAAGACCAGGAAGGCGGCGAAGAACCCCGTCAGGAGCCACTTCCCGCTTCGAGACATGAAGACATCGGTCATGCCGTGGCACCTCCCCCCTGCCGGAGGAACTTCGACGACGCGAGGGTCAGGAAGAGCACCACACCGAGCAGGAAGATCGAGAGCACCGATCCGGTCTGCCAGTTGAGCGTACCTCCGACGAACTGCTGCGCGATCGCCTGCCCGAACATGTAGCCCTCGGTGCCTCCCACGAGCGAGGGCGTTATGTATTCGCCGATCGACGGGATGAAGACGAAGAGGAAGGCGGCGATGATGCCTGGCGCGGCGATCGGGAGGGTGACCTTGCGAAGCGCCGTCAGCCTGCTCGCGCCGAGGTCGGTGGCCGCCTCGAGCAGCCGCCGGTCGAGGTTCTCGAGCGCGATGAAGATCGGCAGCACGATGAACGGCACCCAGGCGTACAGGAGCACGAGGATCACCGTGAACTGGCTGTAGATGAGGAACGAGAGCGGATTGTCCGGGTCTCGGAGGCCCGTCTCGAAGATCGCCGTGTTGATGATTCCCTGGTCGCCGAGGATCAACTTCCACGCGAAGATCCGCAGCAGGTAGCTCGTCAGGAAGGGCGCGATGACGATCAGGAGCCACGTGTATTTCGACTTCTTGATCCCGAACGCGAGGAAGTAGGCGATCGGGAAGGCGATCAGCACGGCGAGCACCGACGCGGTCGTCGCCATCGTGACGGACTTGAAGAACAGGCGAAGGTAGTCGGCCTCCGACGACAGCCGAGCGACCCGAAGCAGATTGTTGCCCCACGGGATCGTCATGAACGGTGCGAGGAGCAGCACAAAGCACGTCGCGCTCACCCAGCCGCCGTACCGACGCAGCCGCGTGCCGAACACGGCGCCGAGCACGAGCACGATGAAGAGAACGCCGAGGACCCAGGTCGGGAAGGAGATCGTCGCGCTCCCGAGGATGTCGAGCTCGAGACCGGGGCCGAGGAAGTCGCGCCAGAGCTGCGTCGAGAACCCGCTCAGCTCGCCGGTCAGCTCGGCGGCGGCAGGCGTCTTGGCAAAGCGCTCGACCCCGAGGCTGAAGCGGACGATGAAGTAGATCGGGAGGAGGAAGAAGACGAGCAGGAGCGCAATCGCGGGCAGCGACAGCCCATAGCCCGCAAGACGATCTCGCCCTTTGCGCGTCAGCTCACGCCGGCCGCCGAGCTCGACCTTCGGCGTCTCTGCCGTCGCCTCTGTCGCCATTTCGCTCCTCCCGTGGAGTGAAGGGCGACGCACTCTCGGGGAGTGCGTCGCCCTTGCGTCCGATCTAGGCTGCCTTCACCTCTGAGCCGGCCTCGACGTAGTCCTTCCGGTTATCGAGGGGCGTCTCGAACCACGCTCGCGGTGGGGCGAACGCCGCGGGATCGTCGAGCTCGAACTCCGTGATCAGATCCTTGTTCTTGATCAGGTCCGTCACCCCGGCCTGCTGAGCGGAGGTGTACTGGAACGCGTCGGTGAGCCAGGCGCCTGTCTGCGGGGTGTTCGCCGCCGCGATCGCCAGCATCGACCGGCCGGGCCTCTCGCTCGTCGCGTTCACGACGAAGCCGCAGACCCACGCCAGACGGCCTTCGGTCGGCTGCATATACCTGACGTCGATGTCCTTCATCTTCGGGTGATTCTTGATCTTGTAGTAGCCGTCGGGCCAGGTGTACGTGGCCCAGACGTTTCCGTTGACGAAGTCGTTGATCGCGTCGTTCTGGTTGCCCCAGAAGTTGCGGATCTGCGGCTTCGCCTCGATCAGCGTGGTCTTCGACGCCTCGATCTGCTCGGCCGTGAGCTTGTTCGGATCGATCGCGCCCTCGTTGATCAAGGCGCCGATCTTAATGATCGAGACCTCGTCTGAGTAGATCGAGATCCTCCCCTTGTTAGCAGGGTCGAGGAGGACGTTCCAGGATTCTTCGCCCTGGACCAGCGGCAGCTTGTCGGCCCGATACGTGAGCGTCGAGAAGCCGATGTCGAAGGCGACGTGGTAGACCTGGCCGTCAATCATGCCGCCGGTACGGATCGCCTCCGGAATGCCCTCGTAGTCTGGGAGCAGCGCGGTGTCGAGCGGCTGGATCAGGCCTGCGGCATTCCAATCCTTCGTGTAGGCGACACAGGGGTGGATGATGTCGGGGTTGTAGCCCGAGGCGACCTTCGCGAGCGCCTGCTGGTCGTTCTCCAGGAAGTCGAACTTGAGCGGGCTCTTCGTGCCGTACTCCCCGCCCGTGTACCCGGCCCACATCTCCTTGGCGTCGTAGCCGACCCACTCGAAGAGCTTGATCGGGCCGTCCGGCTCGGACGCCGGGTCGAAGGTCGGTGCTGCGACAGCGGTGGTCGACGCCGCCGTCGTCGCGCCGGCTGCTGTCGTCTCGCCAGCGGCCGCCGCGGTCGTGGCGCCCCCGCTGTCCGAGCTGCCGCCCTGGCCGCACGCCGCGAGCAGTGCACCGAGGCTCGCCGCTCCAGTCATCGCGACGAAGCCGCGACGGGTGATCCTGCTTCTCTCGAGATCCATCCTGCATGCCCTCCTTGTCCGGCCGGGCTACGTCGCCGCCCCGGCTCCTCGTTCCTCCTCCGGGAGCTGTGCTTCCGCCCCCTCTTCCAACTGCTGATCGGCCGTTGCGTCCTCGCGTCCGATGACGAAGCTGTGGTCGGCCGCCCACGAGAGCGTGACGCGATCGCCGACGCCGACCTGACGTCCTCGCACCTCGTCGTTCAGGCGGTGAACCACGAGCCGATCGCCGATCGGTAGCTCGACCACGTACTGGGTCATCGACCCGAGGTACACCACGTCGCGCACGGTTGCCGAGACACGTGACGCGGGCTCCTCGACGGGATCGAGCTTGATCTTCTCCGGCCTGACGGTCACGAGCAGCGTTCCCTCTCCTCCGTCCTTCGGAGCGGGAGCCAGGATCCGCTCGCCTTCTGCGAACGCCATCGCGACGTATCCGTTCTCGACCGAATCCTGGCGCAGGTGGACGACGTTCGAGACGCCGATGAAGCCTGCCACGAACGGCGTCGCCGGCCGCTCGTAGAGCTCCCTCGGCGTGGCCACCTGCTCGACGATGCCCCTATCCATGACCGCGATCCGGTCGGACATCGTCAGCGCTTCCTCCTGGTCGTGCGTGACGTAGACGAACGTCGTCTTGGTCTCCCCGTGGATCTGCTTCAGCTCGAGCTGAAGCTCCCTGCGGAGCTTGAGGTCGAGTGCGCCGAGCGGCTCGTCGAGCAGCAGAGCCGCGGGCTTGTTGACGAGCGCGCGCGCGAGCGCGACGCGTTGCTGCTGACCGCCCGACAGCTGCCCGGGCTTGCGCTTCTCGAACCCCTCGAGCTGAACCTGCTCGAGCGTCTCCGCAACGCGCTCGGCGACGTCCTTGCGGCCGACCCGTGCGATCTTGAGGCCGAAGGCCACGTTGTCCCAGACGGTCATGTGCGGGAACAGCGCGTAGGCCTGGAACACCATGTTCACCGGGCGTTTCGAGGCGGGAACGCGGGTCACGTCGCGACCCTCGAGGAGGACGTGCCCCTCCGAGGGCTCCTCGAATCCGGCGATCATCCGCAACGTGGTCGTCTTGCCGCATCCCGACGGCCCGAGCATCGTGAAGAACTCGCCCTTGTCGATCGTCAGGTCCAGGTCGCGGACGACGGTGTTGTCGCCGAAGCGCTTCGTCACCGACGTCAGAACGATGTGGCCTTCGCGTTCTTCCATTGTCATACCGCCATATTGGTTTGACGAAGCGAAGGCCGTATTGTTGGTACCGGAGGATGGAATTGCAAGAAGCAACTGCAACGTGAGCCCGCGCCCGAGCCTGGCGGCGGAGCGCAAGCCGCAGATCCTGCAGGCAGCGGTGCGCGTGATCGGCCGGCGTGGTCTCGAAGGTACGCGCCTCGTCGACGTCGCCGAGGAGGCGGGGCTCTCGGTCGGTGCCGTGCAGCACTACTTCGGAACTCGCGAGGAGCTCCTCGCCGCAGCCTTTGCCTTCGAGAGCGAGCGGGCGGCCGCCCGCTGGGCTGGCGCATCGAACGGCGAGCCGGATGGCTGGAGACAGCTGCTCCTCCTCATCGACACGGTTCTCGATCCACGGCGCTCGCGCGTTCGCTGGGCGCGCTGGCTCGAGTTCTGGGCCGCCGCGGCGCGCGATCCGTCGCTGCGGCCCGAGATGCGTCAGGCCTACGAGTACTGGCGCGCGCCGATCCGGGGAGCGATCGAGGCCGGGATCGAGAGTGGTGCGTTCCGGCCCGCAGATCCGCTCGATGCTGTGGTTGACCGCGCCGTTGCAACGTGCGACGGGCTCGCGCTCCAGGTGTTGCTGGACGACATGTCGCTCGAACGCATGCGCGAGTTGCTCGTCAACGGTCTTGCGGCCGAGCTCGGCGTGGAAGGTCCTAGACGAGCAGCAGCTCCCGCGGCACGGACGAGAGCGCCTCGACGCCCTCGTCCGTCATGAGCAGCGTCTCCATGTAGCTCGCCGTCGCGCCAGAATCCGGGTCGAAGACGACGTTCTCGTAGTTCGTGACGTAGCCGGGCTCCCAGGTGAACTTCTCGTACGCGTCGTT
>JBBQXH010000211.1:0-5239 GCA_038209835.1 Gaiellales bacterium
CACGAGCTCCGGTGCTCCCCGGAGAAGCTCGATCAGCTCGGCGGTCAGCTCGCCGCGCGCAGCCGATTGCCGTCGTCCAGCCGCGCGGCCGAGCGCTCCTGCGAGTGCGGGCACCGCAATACCGCCGAGGAGGAGGCCCGCTCCGAGGATCGCGGCGGCGACGGGCAGGAGGACTCCGGCCGCCGCGACGCAGCAGACGAAGACCGCGAGGGCGACGAGCGGGGGGCCGATCCCTCGCAGGTAGAGGCCCTGAAGCGAATCGACGTCGCCGACCATCCGGCTCACCAGGTCGCCACGCCGGAAGCTCTGAAGCTGCGCGGGGGCGAGCGGCTCGATCCGCGAGTAGAAGGTGCTGCGGATCCGGCCGAGTGCCCGGAAGGTCAGGTCGTGGGAGGCGAGGCGTTCCAGGTAGCGGGCGATCGGTCGCACGAGCCCGAAGGAGCGAACGATTACGATCGTGACCGTCAGCGAGAGAATGGGCGGCTGCTCGGCGGCGCGTGAGATCAGGTAGCCCGAGGTCGCGAGCAGGCCGACACCGAAGGCGATCGCCAGCGTGCCGAGTGCGACGCAGAGGGCCAGTCGCCCCGGCGGCATCTGTGCGAGCCCGAGGAGGCGGTGGAGGGTCGTCCTCATGCTGCTCCCGCCACTGCCTCTACGACCCTTCCTGCCTCAAGCCGGACGATGCGGTCAGCGCGTGCGGCGAGCTCGGGGCGATGCACGATGAGGAGGATCGTGCGACCAGCGCGAAGACGTTCGAGGGCGTCACCGACAGCGGCCGCGCTGGCCGGGTCGAGGTTCGCGGTTGGCTCGTCGAGAACGACCAGCGATGCGTCGCGGAGAAAGGCACGGGCCAGGGCGATGCGCTGCCGTTCGCCCGCGGAGAGCTGCCTGCCACCCTCGCCGACCATCGTCGCGTAGCCATGCGGGAGCTCGGAAACGAACGTGTCGGCGCCCGCCAGGCGCGCCGCGGCACGCACGCGATCTTCGGATGCCGAGGGCTCCCCGAGGCGGATGTTGTCCACGACGGTTCCGCGGAAGAGCGTCGGGTGCTGCGGCACCCAGGCGATCCCGGAGCGCCAGGCATCCAGGTCGCAGCCGGTCAGGTCGACGTCTCCGGCGAGGATGCGTCCCGCCGTCGGTTCGCAGAGGCGCAGGAGCAGCGCCGCCGCCGTTGTCTTGCCGCTGCCGCTCGACCCGACGAGCGCGACCGTTTCACCGGGCGCCAGCTCGAGGTCGACCGCTTCGAGGGCCGGCTGCGGGCGGCCGGGATAGCGGAACGAGACACCCTCGAACCGGACGGTCACATCCCGCGCGGCGGGCGGTAGAGCGACGCCACTGACGACCGCGGCGGGCTGTTCGATGAGCCCGAGAAGACGATCCGAGACGGCAAGGCCGTCCGCGCTCGCGTGGTACTGCGAGGCCAGGTTCCGCAACGGAACGTAGAGCTCCGGGGCCAGCACGAGCACCGTGAGTGCGGCCTCGAAGCCGATGCTGCCGTGGACGAGCCGAACGCCGATCGTAACCGCGATGAGAGCGACCCCGAGCGTCGCCGCGAGCTCGAGCACCGCCGCGGAGAGGAATGCGATCCGCAGCGTTCCCATCGCCGTCCGGCGGTACTCGTCGCTGACGCGCCCGATCTGCGCTGTCTGCGCCTGTCCGCGATTGAAGGCACGCAGCGTCGGCAGCCCGCGGACGACGTCGAGGAAGTGCGTCGAGAGCAGGGTCAGCGCTTGCCACCGCTCGCGTGCGCGCCGCTCCGTCGATCGGCCGATGAGCCACATGAAGACGGGGACGAGGGGCAGTGTGAGCAGCATCAAGCCGGCGGACAGCGGGTCGATCGAGACGACGAGCGCGAGCACCGCGACCGGCACCAACACCGCGAGCACCACGATTGGCAGGTAGCGGGCGAACGTCGTTTCGAGCGCGTCGACGCCGTTGACCGCGGTCGTCGCGACTTCGGCGCTCTCGCTTCCGTCGAGTGCCGCTGGGTGATCGCGGAGGCGACGTTCCACGAGGTCGAGGCGCAGCCCAGAGAGGACGCTCGTCGCTGCGCGGCGGCCCACGGACTCGAATCCCCAGGCGGCGAGCGCACGGCCGCAAACAGCGGCAACGAGGAGGATGAGCGGGACTGCGACATCGCCGAGGTTCGCACCGTCGAATGCACGGGCCGCCACCCGGGCGAGCAGCACGGCCTGGGCGAGCACGAGCAGCGCCGCCAGCACACCGATCGCGCTGTCGACGGCGAGGACGAGCCGAACCGCGCGGGCGCGGCGGAAGAGACGCGGGTCGAGAGGCCGCACCCCGTCGAGTCTAAGCGCCTACGGTTCGCTGCGAGCCGAGCTGGTGGCGCCTGCGGGGTCTCCACCCCCGAGGCGCTTGCGGAACACGTGGTACGTCCATCCCTGGTAGAACAGCACGATCGGAAGGAGCACGCCGGCGGCGATGGTCATGACGGTCAGCGTGTAGTTGGCGGATGACGCGTTCTCGATCGTCAGGCTGTTCTCGAAGTTCGGCGCGGAGACCATGACGCGCGGGTAGAGCGAGATGAAGAGCGTCATCACGGCGAGGGCGATCGTCGCCGCGGTCGCGGCGAAAGCGAGCCCGTCCCGCTTCGCCCTCGTCAGGAAAACCGCGGCGACCGCCGCGACCGCTGCGGCGACGACCACCACGATCCCGGGGAAGATCCCCTTGTCGTTACGGTCGCTGGCGACGACGAGTGTCCAGATGAGAAAGCCGGCGCCCATGAGAGCCGCAAGTGGCGCGAGCCGGGCCGCGGTCCGCTCGGCCCGCTCACGCAGGTCGCCGGACGTGCGGATCCCGAGGAACGTGGCGCCGTGAAGCGCGAAGAGCACGGTGACGGTGATCCCGGCGAAGACCGTATACCAGGTGAAGAGGTCGCCGAAGTCCCCGACGAAGCTCTGATCCTCGCCGATCGGGACGCCGCTCAGGAGGCTCGAGAGGGCGATCCCCCAGATGACCGGCGCACCAAACGACGCGATCGTGTTCAGCCACGTCCAGAGCGCCCTCCAGCCGGGGCTCTCCGCCTTGCCCCTCCACTCGAAGGACACGACGCGGACGATCAGCAGCACGAGGATCGCGAGGAGTGCGAGATAGAAGCCCGAGAACATCGTCGCGTACCACACCGGGAAGGCCGCGAAGGTCGCCCCGCCGGCGACGAGCAGCCAGACCTCGTTCCCGTCCCAGATCGGGCCGATCGACTCGAACATCGTGTGGCGGTCGTCCTCGCTCCGTCCGAGCACCGGGAGCAGCATGCCCACGCCGAAGTCGAACCCCTCGAGCAAGAAGTAGCCGGTCCAGAGGACGCCGATGAGGCAGAACCAGACGATCTGAAGCGACATCGGCTAGTAACCGGGGGCGGGCAAGGGAGCCCCCTCTCCTTCATCCGTTTCGATCTCCGGCGGGTCGAGCCGCGCGTACCGCCGCATCAGCCAGAAGTCCGCCACGCCGAGAACGGCGTACAGGGCCATGAACACGCCGAGACTTAACCCGACGCTCCACACGCTCGAGGTGGGCGAGACCGCGTTCTCGGTCTTCAGGAGGCCGAAGGCGACCCACGGCTGACGTCCCGATTCGGTCAGGATCCAGCCGGCGAAGTTCGAGAGAAACGGAAACGCGATCCCCGCGATGGCGGCGCGCTGGAACCATTTCGCGTTCTCGAGCTTCTTCCGCCAGAGGAGCCAGGCACCCCATGCCGCGAGGCCAAAGGAGAGGGTCCCTAGGTAGGCCATGACCCGCATGCTCCAGTACACGAGCTCGACGTCCGGGATGTAGTTCCCTGGGCCGAACTGCTGCTCGTACTGGGACTGGAGCTGGTTTAAGCCCACGACCTTGCCGTGAAACGAGTTCGTGGCGAGAAACGAGAGCAGCCCGGGGATCTCGATGTCGAAGGACGGCGTCTGATCGTCCTGCGAGAAGCCTCCGATCTGGAAGAGCGAGAACGCGGCAGGCTCCTCCGTGTTCCAGAGCGCCTCGGTCGCGGCGATCTTCATCGGCTGGGCGTCGGTGACGGTGACACCGAACTCGCTGCCGACGAGCAGTTGAAGGCCGGACACGGGGAGCACGACGACGATCGCGAGCGTCGCCGCGCTGCGGAAGAGGTCGACGTTCCGTTCCCGCAGAAGGTGCCAGCACGCGACGCCCAGCACGAGAAAACCCCCGGTCATGAGGCCGGCGAAGATCACGTGGACGAAGGCGAAGAGGGAAAACTTCTGGAACAGGATCTCGCCGATGTCGTTCGCCTGCACGCGCCCGGTCTGCTCGTTGAGCTGGTAGCCGACCGGATGCTGCATCCACGAGTTGGCCGCGATGATGAAGTAGGCCGAGAGCCAGGTACCCAGCCAGACCATGTAGATCGTCGCCAGATGCACTCTCGGGCTGAGGCGGTTCCTCCCGAAGATCCAGAGCCCGATGAAGGTCGACTCGAGCATGAACGCGCCGAGCCCCTCGATGGCGAGCGGCGAGCCGAAGACATCGCCGACGAAGGCCGAGAACGCCGACCAGTTCATGCCGAACTGGAACTCCTGTACGAGGCCGGTCGCGGCCCCGATCGCGAAGTTGATCAGGAAGAGGACGCCGAAGAAGCGGGTGAGTCTCAGCCACTTGTCGTCCCTGCTTCGGTACCACCGCGTCTGCATGATCGCGAGCAGCGGCGCGAGCCCGAGCGTGAGCGGGACGAAGATGAAGTGGTAAAGCGTCGTGGTCGCGAACTGCCAGCGCGAAAGGGAGAGCGTGGTGGCGAGGACACTGCTCAATTCGAATCAATCCAGGGTTACGCGCTCGGGTGAGTCTCGCAGGTTCACCGGATCATGTGTCAGCGACCGATCATCTCCACCCTGATCGCACGCTCGGTCCTGCCGCGGCCGAGGAAGCTGAGTCCCCAGTGGAAGAGCGTCGTGAAGCGGTTCTTGAACCCGGTCATGAACATGAGGTGGACGAAGAGCCACATAACCCAGCCCAGGAAGCCAGACACACGCAGCCCTTTGAAGCTCACGATCGCCCGCCGGCGCGATACAGCCGCCATGCTGCCGAGGTCGCGATAGCGGAACGGCTTCGACTCCGCATGACCGTCCAGTCGCCGCTTGATCGTGCTGGCCGCGTGGATCCCGGTCTGCATGGCGACCTCGGCCACGCCCGGAAGATCGTCGAGTGCCATCATGTCGCCGATAGCGAACACCTCGGGATGACCGGGGAGGGAGCAGTCGGGCAGGACGTTGACGCG
>JBBQXH010000212.1:0-5203 GCA_038209835.1 Gaiellales bacterium
CTCCCGAGCCACCCCAGACGCCGATCAGCACGTAGAGGGGGATGAGCATCGCCTCGAAGAACGCGTAGAAGAGCAGCAGGTCCTGCGCGGTGAAGACACCGATCGTCGCGCCGAGCAGGAACAGCATCAGGCCGAAGTACGTTCGTGGCCGCTCGCGCCCCGACCACATCCCGTACACGAGCGAGGCGAGGGAGACGACGATCGTGAGCCCCACCAGCCAGAGCGAGAAGTCGTAGAGGCCGACCTTGTACGAGACGCCGAGGTCGCCGAACCAGACGGCCGTCGTGTCGTACTGCAGACCTGGCGTGCCGAAGTCGAAGCCGGCGACGGTAGCGATCCACAGGCCCAGCTCGGCGAGCGCGACGAGGATCGCCAGGATCGCGGGGAGCCGCCCCCGCCACGGTAGGAACCAGAGGACGAGAGCGGCCGCCATCGGCATGAAGATGAGCCAGGTCGAGACCACTACTGCACCGCCAGGAAGACGACGAGGATGACGACGAGCCCGGCTGCGATCAGGAGCGCATAGAGGCGGACGAGCCCGCTCTCGGTCTGCGCGACGCGCCGGGCGAGGCCTCGCACTCCCGTTCCGATGTCGCCCGCGGAGCCGAGGATCAGCGGCTTCTCGACGACGCGGTTCAGCCCGACCGCGAGGGCGGCGGACGGCCGGGAGAAGAGGGCGTCGTAGAGCTGGTCGAAGTAGAACTTGTGCTCGAGGACCCGGTGCCCGAACGCGAATCGCTCGCGCAGCATGGCCGGAACGTGGCTCGGCCGGCCGTAGAGCCTCCACGCGACGAGAACTCCGAGCGCCGCTGCGACGAGCGAGCCGGCGATGGAGAAGACGAGGAGCCCGCCCGTCGCCTCCGGGATCGACTCGACGACCGGGTCCAGCCAGTCGGTTACCAGGGCCCAACCGCCCGGAACCTGGAGCCAGCCCGCGAACGCCGCCAGCACCGCCAGGATCGCAACCGGCCACATCATCGCGAACGGCCCCTCGAACCGCTCCTTGTGGAGGTGCTGTTTCGCGAACTCGCTCTCCTCGCCGAAGAAGACGATGAAGAGGAGCCGGAACGTGTAGAGCCCCGTCAGGAACGCCCCGATGATGCCGAGCACCCACATCGCGATCCCGAGCCCGCCGGCGCCGATCGCGCTCGAGAGGATCGAGTCCTTCGAGAAGAAGCCGGAGAACGGTGGGATCGCGGCGAGCGACAGGGCTCCGACGAGGAAGAGGCGGTAGGTCCACGGGAGGTGTCGAGCGAGGCCGCCCATCTTGCGGATGTCCTGCTCGGCGGAGATGCAATGGATGACGATCCCGGCTGTCATGAAGAGCAGCGCCTTGAAGAAGGCGTGCGTCATCAGGTGGAACATGCCGGGTCCGTACGCTCCAAGGCCGACGCCGACGAACATGTAGCCGATCTGGCTCATTGTCGAGTAGGCGATGACGCGCTTGATGTCCGTCTGGACGAGCGCGATCAGTCCGGCGACGACGATCGTGACTCCGCCGAGAATTGCCGCGGTGTCGTGCACCGCCGGAGCGAGGTCGAAGAGGACGTGCGTTCGCGCGATCAGGTACACGCCGGCGGTGACCATCGTCGCGGCATGGATCAGCGCGCTGACCGGCGTCGGGCCCTCCATCGCGTCCGGAAGCCAGGTGTGGAGCGGTAACTGGGCCGACTTCGCGACGGCGCCACCGAGCAGCCCGAGCGCGATCAGGATGGCAACGGTCGTTCCCGCGCCGATCTTGTCGGGCGCCTGCGAGAAGACGGTCGTGAAGTCGACCGACCCGACCTTCTGGATGATCAGGAAGAGGGCGAGGACGAACGTCGCGTCGCCAAAGGCATTGATGATGAACGCCTTCTTCCCTGCCGCGACCGCCTGGGGCTTGTACCACCAGAAGTTGATCAGGAGGTACGAGGAGAGGCCGACCATCCCCCACCCGGCGAGCAGAAGAAGCAGGTTCCCGGACATGACGAGCAGGAGCATCGAGAAGACGAACAACGCCTTGTACGCGTGGTAGCGCCGCTCCTCGTCCTCCCCGTGCACGTACCCCGTCGCGTAGCAGACGATCAGGAAGCCGACGCCCGAGACGACGAGCATCATGAAGACCGACAGCGGATCGAGGTAGATCTCGAGCCCCGCCTTGAAGCTGCCCGCGCTGAGCCACGTCCAGATCGTCGATGCGTTCGCTCGTTCGCCGGGGTCTTCGCCGAGCAGCGTCACGAAGGCGACGACTGCGCCGGCGAACGAGACGAGCACGGCCGTGGCCGTCACGAGACCGGCCTGCCGCCCGGACACGCGGCGCCCGGCGAGGGCGAGAAGAACGACGGCCACCGCGGGCGAGAAGAGGGCGATCCAGGCAGCGGTGATCACGAGGTTCTCGTCAGCCCTTCAGGGTGTCGAGCTTGTCCACGTCGAGCGGGACGTGCTTACGTGACATGGCGACGATGAGGCCGAGACCGACGACGACCTCTGCCGCTGCGACCACCATCACGGCAAGCGCGAAGATCTGGCCAGCGCCGTCCCCGCTGTGGCGCGAGAAGGCGATCAGGGACAGGTTGCCCGCGTTCAGCATGATCTCGAGCGCGAGGAGCACGATCAGCGGGCTTCGCCGGATCAGGACGCCGATCGCGCCGGTCGTGAAGAGGATGGTCGAGAGGACGAGGTATGCGGCGATCCCCGGCCCGTTCATTCGACGCCCGCCATCTCGCGTTGCTCGACCGGCGGCTGTGGCGGGAGTTCGTTACGCGGCGTCCGGTCGCGCTTCATGCCCGAGCCGAGAATGACTCCGCCGACCGCTCCGACGAGCAGGATGATCGAGGTGACCTCGAACGCGAGGAGGTAGTCGGAGAGGAACAGCCGGCCGATCTCAGCCGGGCTGCCGAAGGCTCCGCTGATCTCGGCCTCCGACGACAACGACCCGTTCGCCTCGAGCGCGATCGCGACCACGCTCTCGACGAGGATCGCCGCGCCGACAGCGAGCGCGGTGAGCCGGAGCACCCTCCGCCCGCCCGCCCACGGAGTGTCCGCGTGTCCGCCGAGATAGCCGATGACGAAGAGGAACAGGACCATCACCGCGCCGGCGTAGACGAGGACCTGCGCGGCTGCGACGAACTCGGCGGACAGGAGCAGATAGAGAATCGCGAGAGAGCCGAAGTTGCCGATGAGAGCGAGCGCGCTGTAGAAGGGGTTCGAGAAAAGGACGACGGCGAAGCCCGTCGTGAGGAGAGCGAGTGCGGCAGCGACCCAGACGATCCAGGTGAGGACGTCTCCTGCCGTCGAGGCGAGCAGCAGCGTCAACTGTCCACCTTCCACACCGGCTCGGGCGTGTCGTAGAGCTCGGGGTCGGCCACCGGCATCGTCTTGATCGGCGGCTCGAGCAGCATGTCCTTCGTGTAGATCATGTCGTCGCGGGTGTACTCGGCCAGCTCGAACTCGTTGCCGAGCGTGATCGCGTCGAACGGGCAGGCGAGCTCGCAGTACCCGCAGAAGATGCAGCGGGACAGGTTGATCTCGTAGATGCGCGCGTGGCGCTCGCCGGGCGACACCCGGTTCTCGGGTGTGTTCTCCTCAGCGACGACCCTGATGCAGTCCGATGGGCAGGCAGCGGCGCAGAGAGAGCATCCGACGCACTTCTCGAGCCCGTTCTCGTGGCGGTGGAGCCGGTGGCGGCCGCGAAAGCGGGGGTAGACCGGACGCTTGTACTCGGGGTACATCTGCGTGATCGGCTTCTTGAAGACGTTCCGCATGGTGACGGCGAAGCCCTTGAGCGTTCCGACTGGCTGTGGCATTCCGATCAGCTCATTTCACGGCGACGACGAGGATGGCGGTGACGAGCGCGTTCAGCGTCGCGACCGGGAGCAGGACCTTCCAGCCGAACCGCATCAGCTGGTCGTAGCGAAGGCGTGGCAGCGTGGCCCGGAGCCAGATGAACGCGACGATCACGAGCCCGAGCTTGATGATGAACCAGATCGGGCCGGGCAGTCCGGGACCGCCCCAGCCGCCGAAGAAGAGCGTGACCATCAACGAGCAGAGGACGATCATGTTGATGTACTCGGCCACCTGAAAGGCGCCCCAGCGGATTCCGCCGAACTCGGTGTGATAGCCGGCGACCAGCTCCGACTCCGCCTCGGGCAGGTCGAACGGCGGACGGTTGGTCTCGGCAACGCCTGCGATGAAAAAGACAACGAGCCCGACGAACTGCGGTACCGCGAACCAGATCGTCTCCTGCTGCTTCGTCGCTATGTCGACGAGTGAAAGAGATCCCGCCATGAGGACGACGCCGAGCACCGAGAGCGCGAGGGAGACCTCGTAGGAGACCATCTGCGCACAGGTCCGCATCGAGCCGAGGAGCGAGTACTTCGACTCGCTCGCCCAGCCGCCGACGATGAACCCGTAGATCCCGATGGAGCCGAGCGCGAAGATCAAGATCAACGAGATTGGAACGTCGGCGATCCAGCCGGTCACGTCGTAGTCGCCCCAGTGCCAGACCCCGCCCCACGGGATGACGGCGAACGAGAGAAGTGCGGTGAAGGTCGCGATCACCGGCGCGATCACCATCAGTACGTGGATGCCCGACTCCGGAAAGAAATGCTCCTTGCGAACGAGCTTGACGAGGTCGGCGATCGGCTGGAGGAGCCCGAAGGGCCCGACGCGGTTCGGCCCGTAGCGAAGCTGCATGCGGCCGAGCAGCTTGCGCTCGACGAGTGTCATGTACGCGAACGTGAGCATCACGACGTTGACGATCACGAGTGCCTTGATGACGTCGATCCACCAGGGCTGATTGAGGTTCGTCGTGTCCACGGCTCAGGGGGTCGTGATCTCCACGACGTCGCCGAGCCCGTCGGCGTGGTCGTCGGCGATGCGCACGACATCGGGGCGGAGCCGGCGATTCAGCCGGGCGGCGAGCATCTTCGACGTTCCGTTCGAGCGGACGTCCAGCTGATCGCCGGTCCGGATGCCGAGCTCTCGCGCCCGTGCGTGGGAGATCTCGATCTCCGCTGCCGGGCGCTGGAACTGCAACTCGGGGATGCGTTCGACCGCTGCGCCCGCGAACAGCGACCGGTAGCGGACGACGAGGAAGCCGTCGGGGCTCCCGGTCCGGGGTGGCGTGGCGGTGGGAGCCGGAGACGTCGCGGCCAGCGTGCGCTGCGGCAGGGGCGCGTGCGCTTCGATCGACACGTTCGGCCAGGCATCGACGTCGAGCCCG
>JBBQXH010000213.1:0-5143 GCA_038209835.1 Gaiellales bacterium
CGGTGGCCTGTCTTCCGGCGCTACGCGCCGCCGGCGGGGGGTCGATCGTCGCGGTCTCGTCCGACGCGGGCGTCTGGCCCGAGGCCCCGATCGGCGTCTACTCCGTCTCCAAGCGATGTCTGAACATGCTGGTGCAGATGCTCGGGATGGAGACCGGGAGGGACGGGATCCGCGTGAACGCCGTGTGTCCAGGCGACACGGCGCCCGGGATGGCCACGATGGTCGAGGGGCGGGCCGAGCTTGGCGAGACGTCAGGATGGCTGCTGCCGCCTGCGGGCAGGGTCGGGACCGCAGCCGACGTCGCAGGCGCCGTCTCGTTCTTCGTCTCCTCGGATTCGTCGTTCTGCAACGGCTCGATCCTGCTCGTCGACGGCGGGATGCGCGCAGCCGTTCGCGCGAGCCTGATCATGAACGCATGACGTACGACCTGGAAGGACGCGTGGCGCTCGTCACTGGCGGAACGTCTGGGATCGGCAAGGCATGCGTCGAGCGGCTACGGAGCGAGGGCATGACTGTTGTCTTCACCGGTCGAAGCGAGGAACGTGGCAGCGGCGTCGCGGCGGCGACCGGCGCGGTGTTCCTGAGGAGCGACGCCACGGACCGCGCGGCCTCCGACCTCGTCGTGCCCGAGGTTCTTCGCGTGGGCGGAGGGCGTCTGGACGTCCTCGTCGCGAATGCCGGGATCATCTACGGCGATTCGATCGAGCAGACGTCGGAGTCGGTCTTTCTCGAGCTGCTCGAGGTCAACCTGACCTCCCTCTTCCGGATCTCGCGAGACTGCTTCGGGCCGATGCGGGAATCGGGCGGCGGATCGATGATCCACGTCGCCTCCGACGCGGGAATTCGCGGCGTCCACGAGATCCCGGCTTACTCGGTGACGAAAGCCGGCGTGGTGGCGGTCTCCGAGCTCTTCGCCGCTGAAGGCGCCCTGTTCGGCATCCGGGCGAACGCAGTATGTCCCGGAGACGTCGCGCCAGGCATTCAGGCGACTCCCGCGGGACATGCCGATCACGCCGAGAATCCCGAGGGCTGGACGCTCCCGCCGTCCGGTCGCTTTGGAACTGGTGAGGACGTTGCAGCGCTGGTCGCCTGGCTCGCGTCCGACGAGTCCTCTCACATGACCGGCGCTTCGCTTCGGATCGACGGAGCGATGGGCGCCGCGATGAGCGCTCAGACCCGGTCGTCGTGACTGGCGGACGTCTTGCGGGCCGCAGGGCGTTCATCACCGGTGCGGCGCGCGGAATCGGCCGAGCTACTGCCGAGCGCTACTGCGAGGAGGGAGCCGCCGTCGCTGTGTCCGACGTCGTGGCAGGCGAGGCGGAGCGTGTCGCTGCGGAGCTCTCCGGCCGCGGACACACGGCGATTGCCGTTTCGTTCGACGTCACGGACCAGGGTGAGGTCGAGCGAGGCGTTGAGGCGGCCGCATCGCATCTCGGCGGCCTGGATACGCTCGTCGCCAATGCGGGCGTCTTGCGCATGCGCGCGCTCGTCGACGAGGATCTCGCGGCGGACGGGATTCGGGTGAAGGCAGTCGCGCTCGGCCTCATCGAGACCGACATGAAGGTCGCGCTCCAGGTCGGAGGCGGGCGGGATCTGGTTGAAGATGTTCCCCTCGGCCGCGCGGGCCGACCCGAGGAGGTCGCAGAGCTCCTTGCGTTTCTCGCCTCGGACGGGGCGTCGTTCGTCTCGGGAGCGACGGTCGTCGTCGACGGCGGCGAGTGCGCGTGAATGATCGGAGGCTCGACGGGAAGGTCGCGCTCGTGACGGGGGCTGCCAGCGGCAACGGTCGGGCGATCGCTCTGCGCTACGCGCGAGAGGGCGCGGCCGTCGTGTGTGCCGACATTCGAGAGGATCCGGACTCTGTCGGGGGTGGTGGTTCCGATGCACGGACGCACGACCTGATCGAGCGTTCGGGAGGTCGGGCTGCCTACGTCCGCTGCGACGTGACCGACGGCGGCGCGGTGGCAGGCGCCTTCGAGCGAGTGTTCGAGCTGTACGGCCGGCTCGACGTCGTCGTCGCGAACGCCGGCGTCAACCTCGGGGTCTACGACCTCACCGACGAGCCGTTCGAGGTCTATGAGCGCACCGTCGCGATCAACCAGACCGGAGTGTGGTGGACGTGCAGGGAGGCCGCGCGGCGGCTGATCGACCAGGCTGAGGGAGGGCGGATCGTCGTCATCGCGTCGGTTGCATCGCTCGTCGGCTCGCCGTCGGGCATCGCGTACAACGCCTCGAAGGGCGCCGTTGTGCAACTCGCGCGGACACTGGCCCCGCAGCTTGCGGCCCACGGGATCACCGTCAACGCGATCTGCCCCGGGTACGTCCGCACGGCGATGACGCGAGAGACGCAGGGGACGCCGGAGCTCCTCGACCGGGCGGTTGCATCCCACCCGCTCGGCCGTCTCGGCGAGCCCGAGGATATCGCCGGAGCCGCGTTCTTCCTTGCCTCCGACGACGCCTCCTTCGTGACGGGGATCGCGCTCCCGGTCGACGGCGGCTACACCTGCGTTTGAGGCGCTGATCGTGACCGAGGCGCGCGATCTCGTTCCGATCTCGCCCCGTCCCGAGCTTCCTTTCGAGGAGCGGATAGATGCCCTCGTGCGGTCGTTCTCGGGACGGCTCGGCTACCACGCGGTGCATCTCGACTGGGGCTCGGAGCTCGAGTTGCGCGCCGACGAGGCCTTTCCGACGGCGTCTGTGATCAAGGTCGCGGTCGCGTGTGCGGCTCTTGATCTCGTCCGCCGCAGGTTGGCGAGCCTGGACGACGTCCTCTTGCTGCCACCGCCGGGCACCCGAGTTGCGGGGGCCGGTGTCCTCAAGCAGCTCGACCTCGACCGGCTCTCTCTCCGCGATGCGATCGAGCTGATGATCACTGTCTCGGACAACGCTGCGACGAACGCGGTGATCGAGCGTTGCGGCGGACGGGATGCGGTCAACGCGGCGATTCCGCGGCTCGGTCTGCGGGAGACGCGGCTCCTCGGGGCCATCGACTTCTCCCACGTCACGCATGACCTCGCCGGGGGCATGGGCGTCTCGACGCCGCGCGAGCAGACGACGTTGCTCGCATCTCTCGCTCGGGACGAGATCCTCTCCGCGGATCTCTGCGCCGACCTGCGTGGTGTCCTCGAGCGCCAGCACTTCCAGGATCAGCTCCCCCGCTGGCTCGGGTGGAATCCCTACGCGCAGTACCACGGCCGCGACCAAGTCCTCCACGTCGCGTCGAAGAGCGGCGAGCTCGACGGCATCCGGGCCGACGTCGGGCTCGTCCGCCACGCCGACAAGGGGACGCTCGCGCTGGCCGTGTTCACCACCGGCTCGGGGGACACGCGCGAGACGGTCGACGTGGAGGGTGCGCTTGCGGTCGCCGAATGCTCGGCCGCCATTTGCGCCCGCATCCTCGGCATCGACGCTTGAGAAACCTTGACCGGAGCCTCGTTGTTCCGTAGGTTCCCGAGCCTTGATGCTGCTTTCCACTGAAGGAGCTGAGGATGGACACGATCGTGGTCGGATATGATGGCTCGGAGCACTCGGATCGGGCGCTCGAGCGGGCCGTCGAGATCGCCAAGTCGATGGGCGCCTCACTTCGGGTCGTCGGCGCCGCGAAGGTAGGCGGTGGGGCGCATCCGCGTGGCGCCGGTGTGTCCCCGGTCGATCCAGGTGACGCCGAGGAGCTCGCTGCCAATCTCGAGAAGGCCCGGGGGAAGCTCGCTGACGCGGGTGTCCCAACGCAGCTCGTCGAGGGTCACGGTGACCCCGCGCACGTGATCATCACTGACGCGAAGGACAATGACGCCGGGCTCATCGTCGTCGGTACGCATGGCAAGGGGTTTACGCAGCGCCTCGTCGCCGGATCAGTCTCGACGAAGGTCGTGCATCAGGCTGAGTGCGACGTCCTCGTCGTCCGCTAGCCGGACACGAACGCCGTGGGAATCGTCAGCGCAGGAGGCGTCGACCTCTGGGTCGAGCAGAGCGGGTCGGGCGACGACGTCGTCTTCATCTCCGGCCTCGCCGACGAGGGCGCGTGCTGGGTCGACCAGGTTGCGGGGCTCGCAGACCGCTATCGGATCACGACGTTCGACAATCGCGGAGTCGGCCGGTCGGCGACGCCGGACGGCGATTTCGAGATCATGGATTTCGCCGCGGACGCGATCGCTCTCATGGACGCGCTCGGGCTCGAACGGCCGCACGTCGTCGGATCGTCGATGGGCGGGGCGATCGCCCAGGAGCTTGCAATTGCCCATCCGGAGCGGGTGCGAAGCCTCGTCCTCAACGGAACCTGGTGCCGCGGCGACAGGTTCCTGCACGAGGTCTTCAAGAGCTGGATCTGGTCTGCGCAGAAGGCCGACTCGATCGACGATTTCCTGCTCGCGGTCAACCTCTGGTGCTTCGCCCCGCGCATCTGGAACGACGGGACGATGGACGGCTGGCTCGAGGCCGCCGCCGCGAGCCAGCACCCGCAGTCGGTGGACGCCTTCAGCCGCTCTGCGGAGGCGCTCATTCGCCACGACAGCGCCGACCGGTTGGCTGCGGTCCGCGCACCGACTCTCATCACCGTCGGAGAGCTCGACCTCGTCCTGCCCGAGCGCTTCTCGCGCGAGATCGAGCGCCGAGTCGAGGGATCCCGGGTCGTCGTCATCCCCGAGGCCGGCCACCAGCCGTTTCAGGAGTTTCCGGAGGACTACAACCGGCTTCTGCTCGACTTCTGGCAGCAAGGAGCGCCGCAAGGAGCGTAGCGACGCGCAGCGGACGCCGGAGGCGGCCGCGAAGGCTCGTCGAGCCCGCAAGGGCCCGACACAAAACGTGCGGCAAGTAGCGTAGCGACGCGCAGCATCGGGCGAAGCCCGATGCGAAGGCTCATCGCCGCCGCGAGGCGGCGATACAGGCGACGCCGGCTCGCCACAAACAGCCCTCGCGAACCGCGCGGGAGAGGGACGCGGCACGCGAGGGCCTCGAAGCGTGGCGGAACGGCGACTGCGGCCGGCGAGGGTTATCCGCGCCGCCGCCCCGCCTCGCACGGTGATTCGGAACGGAACCGGAATCGGATTGCTGCCGTCGGCTGAGAAGCGTCCCCGCGCGCCTTGTACCGAGCCCTGGCGGGCTCGGTGGGCCTTCGCGGCCGCCTTCGGCGTCCGCTGCGCGTCGC
>JBBQXH010000214.1:0-5134 GCA_038209835.1 Gaiellales bacterium
ATCCCTCGCCATGCGTCCCTTCGAGCAGATCCCGCTCGAGGAGTGGCTCGAGCTGAAATATCTGGCGATGGGAGGGCTCGCGTGATCGTCGAGGAGCGGATCTACACGCTGGAGGTGGGTAAGACGCCCGAATACCTCCGCCTGTACGAGGAGGAGGGGCTTGCGATCCAGCTGCCGATCCTCGGCAACCTGATCGGCTACTTCTCGAGCGAGATCGGCGATCTCAACCTGATCATCCACATGTGGGGCTACGAGAGCTTCGAGGAGCGGTCGCGGCGCCGCGCCATCCTGATTGCGGACGAGGGATGGAAGACCTACGTCGCAAAGGTCCGCCCCTGGATCCTGCGTCAGGAGAACCGGATCCTCATTCCCGCCCCGTTCTCGCCGATCCGGTAGCGCTCGCGGTGGGCGCGCTCGACGGCAAGGTTGCGATCGTGACCGGCGGGGCGCGGGGGATCGGGCTTGCGATCGCCCAAGGGCTCGCCGACGAGGGCGTGCGCATCGTCGTTGCGGATCTGCGCGGAGCCGACGAGGCGGCCGCGCTCTTTCCGGAGGGCGTCGGGCTGACGGTCGACGTTTCCTCCGAGGCGGACGTCGCTCGCATGGCAGCTGACACGGTGACGCGGTGCGGGCGGATCGACGTCCTCGTCAACAACGCGGGGCTCTACGCCTCGCTCGCCATGCGATCGTTCGAGGAGATTCCGCTCGAAGAGTGGCGCCAGGTGATGGTCGTGAACGTCGCGAGCATGTTCCTCACGTGCCGGGCGGTCGTCCCGGTGATGCGTGGTCAGGGCGGCGGGAAGATCGTCAACATCTCGTCGGGGACACCGTTCCGGGGTGTGCCGTTCCTCCTCCACTACGTGACGAGCAAGGGCGCCATCGTGGCGTTCACGCGCGCGCTCGCGAAAGAGCTCGGCAAGGACGACGTCCGCGTCAACTGCGTCGCGCCGGGGTTCACCATGTCGGACGGGGTCAAGGAACACCCCGAGGTGATCGAGAAGCTTCGCGACGTCTCGGTCGCCGCGCGAACGATCCAGCGCGACCAGGTTCCGGAGGACGTCGTCGGCGCCGTCGTCTTCTTTGCCGGACCGGCATCGGATTTCATCACCGGTCAGACGATCGTCATCGACGGAGGCCAGACATTTCATTGAACTTCGCGCTCTCCCACCACCATCACGGCATCGAGACCCTGCACGGGAACCGTGTCGTTTACGACGTGGAGCGAAACGAGGCGCAGTTCGGCTCGGCGCACGTCGAGGGACGAGCGCTCGTCTGGGAGCTCGGCGGGACAGGGGAGGGGGCGGCGCTCGCCGTCGAGCTCGACCTCGACCGCGGCGCCGAGTGGCTCGTTCGCTGCGACCGCGTCGACTTCCCCCCGGGGGGCGTCGCCTACCGCCACACGCATCCAGGCCCGGGAATCCGCTGTCTCCTCCGGGGGGAGATCAGGATCGACACCGAGGACGATTCGACGACGTACGGCCCGGGTCGTCCCTGGTTCGAGTCGGGGCCGGCTCCGGTCTTCGCGGCGGCCTCGGCGACCGAGGAGACGACGTTCGTCCGCGTCCTGCTCCTGCCCCGCGAGTGGGAGGGCGAGCGGACGATCACGTACGTCGATCCGGCTGATGCCGAGAAGCCGAAGACGCAGCGCGCGACGATCTTCCTCGAACGGCACGTCGAACTGGCGTGACACGCACCGGCGGGGAGATCCTGGTCGACCAGCTCCGGATCCACGGGGTCGACACGGTGTTCTGCGTTCCGGGCGAGAGCTACATCGCCGCGCTCGATGCGCTCGGGGAGGCGCGGGATGAGATCCGGCTGATTACGTGCCGCCAGGAGGGCGGCGCCGCGAACATGGCCGAGGCCTACGGCAAGCTCACGGGCAGGCCGGGGATCTGCTTCGTCACCCGCGGGCCGGGCGCGACAAACGCCTCGATTGGCGTCCACACCGCGTTCCAGGACTCGACCCCCATGATCCTCCTCGTCGGACAGGTCGCGCGGGATGCGCGAGGTCGAGAGGCCTTCCAGGAGGTCGATGTCGATCGACTCTTCGACGGTCAGTCGAAGTGGGCGGCGGAGATCGACGACGCGACCAGGATCCCAGAGCTGATGGGTCGCGCGTTCACCACCGCCGTCTCCGGTCGGCCTGGGCCGGTCGTGCTCGCGCTCCCCGAGGACATGCTCGCCGAGGAGTGCGACACCGCAGACGCCGGGCCGTACCTCCGGGTTCAGGCGAATCCGGGAGCGCGAGAGCTGGCGCGCATGCGAGAGCTCCTCGCCGGAGCGGAGCGTCCGCTCGCCGTGGTCGGCGGAGGGGGCTGGTCAGAGGAGGCTTCCGCCGACCTGCTCGCCTTCGTCGAGGCCAACGGGCTTCCGACCGGCGCCTCGTTCCGCTGCCAGGACTATCTCGACAACCGCTCTGCGCTCTACGTCGGCGACGTCGGCCTCGCGATCAACCCGTCGCTCGCGAAGCGCGTCAAGGAGGCCGACGTGCTCCTCGCGATCGGCACGAGGCTCGGCGAGGCGACGACGTCCGGCTACGAGCTCGTCGACATCCCCCGTCCGCGCCAGCATCTGGTTCACGTACATCCGGGGATCGAGGAACTCGGCCGCGTCTATCAGGCAGAGGTCGCGATCGCGTCCGGCCTGCCCGAGTTCTGCGCCGCCGCTCGGGCGCTCGAGCCGGTTGACGGCTCGCGCTGGGCTGACTGGGCGGGGGCGGCCCGGACGGACTATCTCGCCCACACGCGGCCGCTTCCGTCGCCGGGCCGGGTCAACGTGAGCGAGATCGTCAGCTTCCTCGCCGACACGCTCCCGGACGACGCGATCCTGACGAACGGCGCCGGCAACTACACGATGTGGGCCCATCGCTTCTATCGGTTCCGTCGCTACCGCACGCAGCTCGCTCCGACGAGCGGCGCCATGGGTTACGGGGTGCCGGCAGCGGTCGCGGCGAAGGCGGTTCATCCCGAGCAGACGGTCGTCTGTCTCTCGGGTGACGGCGACTTCCTGATGAACGGCCAGGAGCTCGCAACCGCTGTCCAGTACGAGCTCCCAATCGTGGTCGTCATCGTCAACAACGGCATGTACGGGACGATTCGCATGCACCAGGAGCGGCAGTTTCCCGGGCGTCCCTACGGGACAGACCTCGTCAACCCCGACTTCGCCGCCTATGCACGTGCGTTCGGGGCCCACGGTGACGTCGTCGAGCAAACGGAGGACTTCATGCCCGCCTTCGAGCGGGCTCTCGAGTCCGGCCTTCCCGCCTTGATCGAGTTGCGAGTCGATCGCGAGGCACTCACGCCCCGGGCGTCGCTGACAGAGATCCGAGAAACGGCAGAAAGGACTTCCCGATGACCAGCACGCTCATCCGAGGCGCCCACGTCCTGACGATGGACGCGGCGCTCGGCACGATCCCCGGTGGCGACGTCCTCATCGAGGGGAACCGGATCGCCGCGGTTGGCACAGGTCTCGACGCTGCCGGTGCGGAGGTGGTCGACGGGACGGACACGATCTGCCTGCCCGGGTTCGTCGACACGCATCGCCACATGTGGGCCGCGATGCTCCGCGGCTGCGCCTGCTACGGCGACCTGGGCCAGTACTTCCACGACGTCGTGTTCACCTACGGCGCGAACTTCACGCCCGAGGACACGTATACGTCGATCGAGCTCGGGCTCGCGGAGGCCGTCGAGACAGGGATCACCACGATGCATGCGTGGGAGCACAACCTCCAGACGCGCGCTCATGCCGACGCCGCGATCGCGGGCCTCCGCGGCTCTGGCCTGCGCGGGCGGTTCTCGTACGGGCCGTCGAGTGATCCCTCGGCCGGGAGCTCGTTCGCCCAGGGAACCGAGACGATCGACCTGGAGCACGTACTCGAGCTGAGGCGCACCGAGTTCGCGCGTGAGGACGACCTGCTGCACCTCGGGATCGCCTGCCGCGGCGTCGAGTTCTCGAAGCCCGAAATCTGGCAGAAGGAGTTCACGTGGGCGCGGGAGCAGGGTCTCCCGTTCACGACGCACACGATGATGACGAAGCACGACCTCGAGCAGGCGCGGGCGATCTCCGTGTACCGGGACGCCGGGTTCCTCGGGCCCGACCACCTGCTGGTGCATGCGGTTCAGGCGAATGATGAGGAGATCCAGGCCCTCGGGGAGTCGGGCACGCCGGTGTCGGTCTCGATCTGGTCGGAGCTCCGGACGGGGATGGGGATCCCCCCGGTCGTCTCGATGATGAAGGCCGGCGTCAACGTGAACATCTCGCTCGACACAATGGCGGCGAGCGACAACTCCGACGTCTTCGCGGCGATGCGTGCGCAAATGTGCGTCGAGCGCGGCCGCTACGAGGACGCGACCGTCTACCAGCCGGACCAGGTGCTGCGCCAGGCGACGATCGACGGCGCGACGGCGCTCGGCCTCGGCGATGTCACCGGGTCGCTGACCCCTGGCAAGCGGGCCGATCTTGTCCTCGTGAGGACGGACGATCTCAACATCGGCCCGCTCAACGTCGCGGACGGCCAGATCGTCCTCTGCGCGCAGCCGCGCAACGTCGACTCGGTGTGGATCGACGGCGTCGCCAAGAAGCGTCACGGCGAGCTTCTCGGCGTCGACGCCCGCGAGCTCGTTCGGAAGGCCCGCGACGCGGTGGCTGGCCTCAGCACGCGGATCGGGAAGCCGGTCGTCTGATCAGCTAGCCAGCCAGCACGTTTTACTACGCTCCCCGAGTGGAAGAGAGAAGGATCCCTCTCCGAGAACTTCGGAATCACACCAGCCGCGTGCTCCGACGGGTGGAGGCGGGGGAGGTATTGACGGTGACAGTCAACGGAGTACCGGTAGCGGAACTCGTTCCCTACGGCCGGCGTCACCGGTTCGTGCCGTGGGAGGAGATCGAGGAGTTCCTCCGGTCCCGAAAGCCCGATCCGACCTTCCGCGAGGACCTTCGTCGGCTGATCCCGGACACGACCGATGACGTCCGATTCTGACGCCCTGGTCGCCACGAGCCAATTGTGATAGTACATTTCATCGTTTCTAACGGTAAGCCACGTTTTTAAATTATTCTCACGTAGTTCTTTGTCGGCTTTGTCAGCGGCCATCCAACTGGGAAGCGGAGCCGAATACATGTGCGCTACCGAATACTT
>JBBQXH010000215.1:0-5123 GCA_038209835.1 Gaiellales bacterium
AAGGCATGACCGCACTCGTGCTTCGCGACCTGCCTGAGGTCGAGGCGATCCAGGCTGTTGCGGCGCCAACGCTCCGCTACTGGGCAGAGGTGCGTATGCTGCTCGACCGCGGCTGGACTGCGCGCGGGCGAAGGCGCGCGCTGCTTCGGGCCACCATCGGTCACGCGATCGCATTTCAGACGTGGCGCTCGCTCGCCCGGCACGAGGGTCTCGACGATCACCAGGTTGCAGACCTGATGGTGCGGCTCGCGCGCGCGGTGTAGGAGTCCCTCATCGGCTACACTGCGCGCGACCCAATTGTGAGCGAGTACCGGTGTGGTGCCTCAGGCGCCGTTCCTTACCCGTTCGGACAAGGTGAGGGAGGTGATCTGACTATGGCAACCGGAACCGTGAAGTGGTTCAACGACGCGAAGGGCTACGGCTTCATCACGCCCGACGACGGCGGCAAGGACTTGTTCGTGCACCACTCGAACATTGAGGGAGAGGGCTTCAAGAGCCTCTCCGAGGGTGCGCGCGTGGAGTTCGAGCCTCGCGCAGGCCAGAAGGGCCCCGAGGCCACTGGCGTCGTCCAGATGGCCAGCTAGGAGGTACCAGAGAGTGGACGAGATACTCGAGGCGGGGTTCGATTCGAAGCCCCTTCTGCGGGGAGTCTCCCACCTCTACGCCTTTTACGTCTCGCTCGTCGTGGGCGCCATCCTCGTGATCGGCGCCCACGACCTGCGGGCCACCGTCGCGGCAGCGATCTACGCCGCTGCGACCGCTTGCATGTTCGGGGCCAGCGCGCTCTACCATCGCGTCCGCTGGTCTCCGGCTCAGCGTCGCTGGATGCGCCGCATCGACCATGCGGGGATCTACCTGATGATCGCGGGGTCGTACATGCCGTTCCTCTTGATCGTCCTGTCGGGCCCGCTTCGGGTGGCGATGCTCGTGATCGTCTGGGTCGGGGCGCTCGCCGCGATCGCGACGCGCGTCTTCTGGGTTACCGCCCCCGGGTGGGTTGCCGTCGCCTTCGGCGCGTCGCTCGGCTGGGTCAGCCTCGTCTTCGTCCCGCAGGCGATCGACCGCCTCGGGGCCGCGGGTGTGCTCCTGCTCGCCGCCGGCGGCGCGCTCTACACGCTCGGTGCGATCTTCTACGCCTGCAAGTGGCCGAGGCTCGCACCGCGTGTCTTCGGCTACCACGAGCTCTTCCACGCGCTCGTCATCGCGGCCGTCGTCTGCCAGTACGCGGTGGTCGCCTTTTATGTTCTTCCGAGCTCCTGAGCTTGACGCCGTCCGGCACGTCCTCTACTCTGCACTGTCGTTCCGCAGGCCCCCGACCGAAGGAGGATCGTCTGATGAATCATCTTTTCGCCTCCTGCACGTGCGGGCCCGCCCTGCTCGCCTAGCGAGCACCGGCACTTCCTGAGCGCCGCGGGCCCGCGCCCGCAGTCTTGTCTCCGTTCTATCGACTCAGGGAGTTACACGTGAACTTGCACGCCTACGATCTCTTCGCCCTCGGCTGGACTGCCGAGCGCGAGAAGGAATTTCAGCCATACGCGGCCGACGGTCTCGTCGCCGGCCGCGTCGCCGCGCAGCATCGCGGCGCCTACGTCCTGTACGCCGAGCAGGGAGAACTCTGGTCTGAGATCTCGGGCCGCCTTCGCCACGAGACCGTCGCGGCGGGCGATATCCCTGCGGTCGGCGACTGGGTCGCCGTCAGGCCGTCCGAGGGCGACGGGCACGCGATGATCGCGGCGCTCCTGCCCCGGAAGACGGCGTTCTCGCGCTCGGGAGGGGATGCCACGCGCCCGGAAGGAGCCGCCCAAGAGCAGGTCGTGGCCGCGAACGTCGACACGATCTTCCTCGTCACCGCCCTCGGGCACGACCTCAACGCGAGGCGGCTCGAGCGCTACCTCGCGACGGCGTGGGAGAGCGGGGCCGAGCCGGTCATCGTCGTCACGAAGACCGACCTCTACGGCGACGTCTCCGAGCGAGTTGCCGAGATCGAGGCGGTTGCGTTCGGTGTCCCGGTTCAGCCGATCTCGAATCTCACCGGCGAGGGGGTGGACGAGCTGAGGCGATGGCTCACCGGATCGAGGACCGTGGCCCTGCTGGGATCCTCGGGCGTCGGCAAGTCGAGCCTCCTGAACCGGCTGGTCGGCGAGGAGCTCCAGATCGTCCGGGAGATCCGCGACGACGGGCGGGGACGGCACACGACGACCCATCGCGAGCTCTTTCTGCTCCCCAGCGGCGGGCTCGTGCTCGACACGCCCGGCATGCGGGTGCTCGAGCTGTGGGATGCCGATGCCGGGCTCGCGGTCGCCTTTGCCGACGTGGAGGCAGCCGCCGCGCTCTGCCGTTTCTCCGACTGTGAACACCGGGCGGAGCCCGGGTGCGCCGTCCGGGCGGCGCTCGAAGCGGGGACGCTCGATCCGGCAAGGGTCGAGAGCTACGAAAAGCTCCAGCGCGAGCAGGCGTTCCTCGCGCGAAAGCAGGACAAGAGGGCTGCCGCCGACGAGCGCCGCAGGTGGCGCGCACTCAGCCGGGAGCAGCGCATGAGATACAAGGTCAAACGAAAGGGTCGGGGATAATGGCACTCGCGGTCTACGGATGTCCGGACTCCTCATCGTCAATCCACGGTCCGGAGGGCAATCGCCCTCCGCCGCAGATCTCTGCCGCGCAGCAGAACGGATCGGGGTCGACGTTCACGTCCTCGAGCCCGGTGACGATGCCCGACACATCGCCAGGGAAGCAGACGCCGACGCCCTCGGGGCGGCCGGTGGAGACGGGTCACTCGCGCCGATCGCGGACGTCGCGATCGAGCGCGGGCTCCCGTTCGTCTGCGTCCCGGCCGGCACGCGAAACCACTTCGCCCGAGATGCCGGGCTCAATCGCGACGACCCGCTCGCCGCGCTCGCCGCGTTCCGCGGGATCGAGCGTCCCGTCGACGTCGGGTGGGTCGACGATCGTCTCTTCCTGAACAACGTCTCGCTCGGCTTCCACGCAGATCTCATCGACCGGCGGGAGCGCCACAGGCGCCGGAGCGAGTCGCTTGCGCGCCTCAAGGCACTCTGGCGCAGCGTCGCGAAGCAAGGGGGCGCACTACCCCTCGTGATCGACGGCGAGCCGCTCCGCGCGCGAATCGTCCTCGTCTCGAACAACGCCTACGACCTCGGTATGTTGTCGCTCGGGGGAGCGAACTTCGCTCGATGAGGGAATGCTCCACCTCTACTCGGCGGCGGGCGCCCTTCCGAGACACTGGGACGACCGGGCTTGCTCCGAGCTGACGATCGACTGGCGCGCCGCACTTCTGGAACGGGGCACTAGCCTGGGGACGGCCGGTAGCCTCTCTCAGAGGAGGTGGTTTGATGTCGAGCAAGATCGACAAGCCGAACGAGGAGTGGCGGCAGGAGTTGACGCCCGAGCAGTACCACGTGCTCCGTGAGAAGGGCACCGAGCGACCGTTCACCGGCAAATACGCAACGTCGAAGGAGCCGGGTGTCTACCGGTGTGGCGCCTGCGGTGCCGAGCTGTTTCGGTCGGAGACGAAGTACGAGTCGGGAACCGGGTGGCCGAGCTTCTACGAGCCCGCCGGGCCGGAGTCGGTTTCGACCGAGCGGGACTTCTCGATGCTGATCCCGAGGACAGAGGTCGTCTGCGCGACGTGCGATTCGCATCTCGGACACGTTTTCCGCGACGGACCTCAGCCGACCGGGCTCCGCTACTGCATCAACTCGGCAGCGCTGGAGCTCGAGCCCTCGGATGACGACTGAGACTCGCGTCGCACTCGTAACCGGCGCGAACCGCGGCATCGGCCACGAGATCGCGCGGCAGCTAGCTTTGCAGGGGATCGCGACGATCCTGACGGCTCGAGACCTCGGCACGGCCGAGGGAGCGGCGGTAGCGCTCGAGCGGAGTGGTCTGCCGGTCGCGGGACGCCAGTTGGACGTCACCGACCCGCCGAGCGTCGATCGCTTCGTGAGTGGGCTCGAGTCGGTGCCTGGTCGCATCGACATCCTCGTCAACAACGCGGGGGTCCTGCTCGACGAGGACTTTTCGGGTGTGGCGCCCGACTTCGAGCTCGTGGAGAAGACGCTCCAGACGAACCTGATCGGCGCCTGGCGCGTCGCGGCTGCCGTTGTCCCGCTCATGCAGCGCGCCGGATACGGCCGGATCGTGAACGTCTCGAGTGGAGCGGGCCAGCTCGATGACATGTGGGGCGGCACCCCCGGATACCGGGTGTCGAAGACGGCAATGAACGCGATGACGCGGATGCTCGCCTACGAGCTTCGCGACACGAATATCCTCGCCAACTGTGCCTGCCCCGGCTGGGTTCGCACCGACATGGGTGGGGAGTCAGCGCCGCGGTCGGTCGAGGAGGGCGCCGATACGCCCGTCTGGCTCGCGACCCTTCCCGACGACGGGCCCACCGGCGGTTTCTTTCGGAACCGCGCGCCGATCGCGTGGTAGCAAAGTCGGCTGAGTTTCGACGCTGTGGGTTCTGGAAACACCAATCGCAGAGATCACCCCGACGACGACCGAGAGGTTCACCATGAGCGCAGTGCGCAGAGCGGGCCAGGGCATCCTGGCCGAGGAGAACACGGAGAAGCGCGAGGAGATCATCGAGCTCCTCACCAAGGCGTACTGGATGGAGATCGAGACGGTCATGAGCTACATCACCAACTCGATCAACCCGGACGGTATTCGTGCGCAGGAGGTGATCGAGTCGCTCGAGACGGACATCCAGGAGGAGCTCGGTCATGCCCAGCAGTACGCGAGGCGGATCAAGGAGCTCTACGGGGTCGTGCCTGGCTCGATGGAGTTCAAGGCCGAGCAGTCGTTTCTCCAGCCTCCCGACCGCCAGACTGACATCGTGCACGTGATCAAGGGTGTGATCGAGGCCGAGACCGGCGCGATCGAGCACTACAACCGCGTCATCGAGGCGACCGACGGCATCGACTGGGTCACGCAGGACATGGTCATCGCGATCCTTCACGACGAGGAAGGCCACCGGCGGCTGTTCGAGGGCTACCTACGCGAGTACGAGTCCGAGGGCCTCGCGTAACGTAAGGAGCGAAGCGACGCGCAGCGGACGCCGGGGGCGGCCGCGAAGGCCCGTCGAGCCCGCGAGGGCTCGACACCGA
>JBBQXH010000216.1:0-5107 GCA_038209835.1 Gaiellales bacterium
TCCCGGCTCCCTGCACATCCCGCGCAGTGTCCTCGAATGGCGAGCCGACCCCGACTCCGGCTTGACAAGCCCACACCTCGGCGACCTCGACCGCGAACTCATCCTCGTCTGCGCCCAGGGATGCAGCTCGAGCCTCGCCGCCGCGACATTGCGCGACCTCGGCTACACACGAGCAGCCGACCTCGTCGGCGGCTTCGACGCGTGGAAGGCAGGCGAGTGCCGACGTGCCCAGCCACAACTGTTGAGCCCGAACGACCAGGAATGGGAGACCCCGAACCCGCCGAGACTGACCAGAAACGTGGGCGGCAGCCACCGACCTGCCAGGATGATCCCGCGCAGATCGCAGCGGCACGGCGACACGCCTAGCCAGAACGACCCGACCCACAGCCTACGAGGAGGACACTGTGCCGCACGAGATCAGGGACATTGGACTCGCCGAAGTGCAGAGGGAGTACGGCAGCACCGAAGGCGACCTCTCCGAACTGATCATGGGCGAGCAGGTTCACATCGGCGGCCTCGCGTCGTCGATCGACCTCGCGGACCGAGCCGAGATCGGCGAAGGGATGGTGGGAGTCGATCTCTGCTGCTGCACCGGTGCCGGGATGCGCTTCCTCGTCCGCTTCCGTGACGTCCGAGAGATGACCGGCGTGGACGCGACCGAGCGCATGGTTCACCTTGGGCATCAGCGCTGCGAGGATGAAGGGCTGGCCGACCGCATACGCTTCGTCCTCGCCGACGCCTGCGCGACGGGCCTCCCCGACGCGAGCGCCGATTTCGTCTGGGGTGAGGATGCGTGGTGCTATGTCGTTGACAAGCCGGCGCTGATCGCCGAGGCGACCCGGATCGTCCGGCCGGGCGGTGTGATCGCGTTCACCGACTGGCTCGAAGGCTCCGTCCCGCTGGCTAGACCTGAAGCGGAGCGCCTCCTGCGCTTCATGAGCTTTCCGGGCATCCTCGACCTCGGGAGTTATCGCAGTCTCCTCGAGGCATCCGGCTGCACGGTCGAGGTGGCAGAGGACACCGGACGGTTCGCTGCCTACGCCGACCTCTATCGGAGCATGATCACGATGCAGCTCACGTACGACGCATTGAAGATCGTCGGATTCGATGCCGAGCGAATGCAATCGCTCGAGGAGAACCGGGAATTCCTCCGGCAGCTTGCTCACGCCGGCAAGCTCATCCAGGGGCGGTTCGTCGCGACCGCTTCCTGACCTGAGCGCGCTACTGGGTCAGGAAGCGATTGACCTTGCCCGCGATCTGGCCGGGATCGTCGAACCAGGGCATGTGGCCGGCGCCGTCGACGAGCTGTAGCTCCCCGCGGGGTAACACGCCTACGGCGCGTGTCCAGACTGCGACGCTGCCGACCGGATCCGCGGTTCCGTACACGTAGAGCGTCGGCTGCTCGATCGCAGCGAGCTCTGAATCGACGAAGGTGAGGCCGGGTCGGTATTCGCGCCCGCTTACGAGGGCACGGATCATGTTGCGCTCGTTTCGCATCGTGTCGGTCTCCCGTCCCAGTGTCACTCGCCATTCGATGAACTCATCCGGGATGAGGCCGCCGTTGAGGCTGGCGCCGTGACCCGACTGGCGCATGATCGAGCGCAGCCTCCTCGGGCTGTCCGGGAAGCGCACCATCAGCGCTCCGATCGGCGAGGCAATCAGCCGGATGATGCGTGGAACGCCTGCTTCGGGCACGAGCGGGGAACCACCCATCAGGACGATTCGATCGACTCGGGAGGGCGTGCGTGCTGCCAGTCGGAGCGCCCAAACATTGCCGATCGAACCGCCGACGACGTGTGCGCGTTCGACGCCGAGCGCATCGAGGGTTTTCTCCAGTACGTCCGCGACTACGGTCTTGTACTCGTAGCGCGAGAAGTCAAGCGCTGAGCTCAGACCCCAGCCGGGGCGGTCGAGGACGAGGCAGCGGAAACCAGGCAGGTCACGGATGAGCGAAGGCCACGAGCCCGGGCCTGCCGTGCCGTGGACGAACAGCACCGGTTCCCCGGATCCGACCTCCAGGACACGGAGGCGGACGGCCGGGGAGTCGAGGTGGACGAACCGCTCGGTCGGTTCCAGGCCGTAGCGGTTCCACAACGCACGTTCGGCTAGGCGATACCGCTCGATCCGCGGCTCCGCCGAAGTTGTTGCGATCGTAGCGCTCGTCATGGTGCTCGCTCCTTCCTCAGGTTGTTGCTGCGGCTCGAGGGTCGAGCTGCAGCACAGGCTAGGAGCGGTACCCGGTTCTGGCCATCGGGAGTTCTCCCCATGCCGCGAGCCCGTGCTGCATGGCGAAGAGGGTCGCCGCAGCTCGCGTCGACACGCCGATCTTCCCGTAGGCGTTTTGGATGTGGTGGTCAGCTGTCTTCACTGAGATCCCGAGCGCGCGGGCGATCTGTTTGGTCTGCAATCCCCGCGCGAGCAGGCCAACGACCTCGGCCTCACGCTCGGTCAGCCCTGCTGGGCGCTCGATTCGCGGTACTCGCTGCCCGGCTGCGTCGAGTACCGCGGCGACACTGTCAGCGTCCAGCCGCCCGTCGCGGGCTTCCTGGCCGAGGATGTCGGCTGCCTGTGCAGGCGTTAGAGCTTCACGGTGTGGTCTTGGCTCTGTCATCGCGTGAAACGCGTCGGCTGCGGCGAGGAGCCGTGCAGGCGGCGCGAGTCCCGAGGCCGTAGTGCCGCGGTGGTAGCCGGACCCGTCGAGTCTCTCGTGGTCGGCGGTGGCGACCGGCGCGAGCCCGGCGAGGAGCGGGGAATGCGCGAGTATGCGCTCGGTGTGATAGGCGTGGAGCCGGACACGCTCCCACTCGTCCGGAGTCAGCGGCCCGGGCTTCTGCCAGATTCGAACGGGAACCGCGACTCGACCGATGTCGTGGACAAGCGCGGCTCGACGAAGGATCATGAGATCGGCGCCATCGAAACCGCACCGCTGACCCGCGTCAGCCGCCAGCTCCGCGACGCCCGCCGAGTGACCAACGAAGTACGAGGAGGCAAGGTCGGCGAAATCGCCCATTGCCGCCAGCGCGCGGTCGGTCGCCTCGCCATCCAGCGTCAACGGGCGGCCCGGCTCGCAATCGAGCGTTCCGTCCCAGGACGATGCGTCGGCGTCCAGAGCAAGGATCTCCGGGGCCTCGGCCGCGAGCAGCGCGGCTATTTCTGGGTCGAACGCGTGCCCCGCTCGCTGGCGGACGACGCGTACGGCGAGCTCCTGTCCACCCAGCATGCGCTGGACGGCGGCATCGCGAGCGACGTGAGCGATCCGTACAGGAAGTGGGATCTCGTCTCCCTTGATGCCAGCGGGTTCTCCCTTGCCGTCCCAGCGCTCGGCGAGGTGAACGAAGAGGCCCTGGACACTGGCTGGCAGACCGAGTTGGTCGGTCAGCATCTGGGCCACCTCGCACAGCGCGGTGAGATGGCGCTGATGGCCCCGCACGGCCCTCGGAAGCCTGCTCGCCATTTGAAAGGCGCGCGCAGGCGGCGAACTGCCAGGAGTGGCCAGCGATCGCATGATCCCGGTCATCACCTCGGCTCGTGACCCGAACATGACCGGGGCGAAGTGCGTCGCGAGCGCGGTTTCGTCGGGGAAGATCTCTGCGGCGAGCTCGGCATCGGCTGTGCACCCGGCATACACGAGCAGGCACGCGTAGTACGTTTGGGACGCCGTTTCGGGGTCGATGCCCAGGCGCTCGCCGAGCCGCATCGCGAACAGCGTGCTTTCCAAGCCGTGCTCGAAGGGCAGTCCGATGCCGAGGTCCGTTGCAAGGCATAACGCTGCGATCACTTCCGCGGCACGAACCTGTTCCCCGCCCAGCGATGCTTCGCCTGGCACCCCGTGACCGTACCCGACGTGCTGCCAGGGTGAGGACGAGCAGCTTTCTTCGTTCCTGTTGGCGGCTACGGGTTTGTGGCCTCACAATGGGATCGATCGTCGTTCGGAGCCGGGAGCTGGTAGGGGACTTCAGCCATGAACTCACCTTCGAGTCGAGGCAGGCGGCGGTCCGGTCTTGACACGCATGCGACCATACATACAGCGATACCGCTGTACCTCACTGAGCTAAGGAAGCCTCGCCATGCCGAAAGTCAAGACGGACAAGACAGCGCCCGAGTGGGTCGGCGTTCGCGAACTCGGGCAGAGAGTGAGCCGCGTCATCGACGACGTCGAGGCGGGCAAGCCGGTCATTGTGACCCGCCGCGGCCGTCCCATCGCGATGATGACTCCGATCGACCTCGACGACCTCGAGGAACACGTCCTCGGCCACGCGGCTGAGTTCCGGCTCAGCATGCTCGAGGCCGAGGAGGCGCTTGCGGCGGGCGAGGCACGCACGCTCGACGACGTCCTCAACGAGATTGGCGAGGGACCCAGCCCAGCGGGTAGTCGAGCACGACGCCAGACAGGCCTCTAGAGCGTCTTGATAGCTCGCTCTAGGTCGCGCCGATCGACGATTCGCGCGACCAGGATCACCCTTTCGCCCCCATGGTCTTGCGGCTTGAACAGGGCGCGATAGTTCCCTACTCGCAGGCGATACCAGCCCGAGGTGCCTGCCAGCGGCCGCACGTTCAGGGTCTTCGGCCAAGGCTCCTCCGTGAGCGCATAGAGGACGGGGGTCATCTGCTTGCGGTACTGACGCCCGAGGCCGAGGAGTTCCCGCTCAGCGCGGGGGGCTAGACGCAGCGTTGTCATACGCCGTGTCAGGGTAGAGAGCGACGTGTCGGAGCGGGTGACCTCGCCCACTGCGCGCCGACCTCCTCGGCCACGGGCTGAGCGTGCGGGGGTGGATTCGCGCCTGCACCGAGCCCTGTCGGGCTCGGTGGGCCTTCGCGGCCTGTTCGGCCGCTGCGCGTCGCTTCGCTCCTTGCGATGCGCCTGGCAGGATTCGAACCTGCGACCAACGGCTTAGAAGGCCGTCGCTCTGTCCACTGAGCTACAGGCGCCCGCGCCGAGCGTAGCACCCTCTTCCTCGGCTATCGTGAGTGCGGCACGGTGGCCGTAGCTCAGTTGGTAGAGCCCCGGGTTGTGGTCCCGGTGGTCGAGGGTTCGAGTCCCTCCGGTCACCCCTCGAGTAGACGGCGAAGCGCCTCGTGGCGATAGTCGAAGATCCGGTTCGAGGTC
>JBBQXH010000217.1:0-5077 GCA_038209835.1 Gaiellales bacterium
CGAGGCGGCTTGCGAGCGCCAGCCACTACGAGCTCGACGACCATGTCGAGGCCGCTTTGATCGCCATTTTCGCGGGTGTCCGGCGCGACGAGAAGTTCGGCAACGCCCGCTTTGCGAGAACGCTCTTCGAGCAGGCATTGAACGCTCACGCGCTGCGGATCGTCGACGCGAAGCTCCTCGGCTGCGCGCCGGAGTTGTCGATGCTGAGAGGTGAAGACTTCATCGCGGCTCGAGAGGTCCTGAGAGACGCATAGCAAGGCCCTGCGTCGGGACGGCGCAACAGGGGATTGCGCCGTCCCGGTTAAGGAGGAAGAGCCGACCTTCTACCCCGGCTCCTCCGACGTGAAACCTCGACTCGACCCACCGACGTTGCTCGTCGCTCCGATGACGACCACTCTCACGAGCGGTGCGTTGCCGCAACCTGCGGATCCGAAACATCGGGAGTCGCTTCGGCGGTCGATGGGTTTAGGCGGCCACGCGCGCGTAGCTTTGTTCTGGGTCTGAGCAAGCGCCTGCTCACCGGGCTCCCGGTGATCCCGTGCACGACGATCGACACGAGCACGCACGCGCGGTCGTCCAGAAGATCGTCTCCGCTTCTCCCTGCGCGAGCGCTCCCGCGGTGAGGATCGCGGCCGCGTAGTAGACGCTGCCGATCCCGCGCACGCCGAACCAGCCGAGAAAGGCTCGGTCGCGCCAGCGGAGCCGCGAGCGGGCGAAGCCGGCTGCAACTGTGATCGGACGGACGACGAGGATGAGGAGGAACACAACCAGCCAGCCCTTCCATCCGGGCGAGGCGAGGCCTTCGGCGCTCATCATGCTGCCGAAGAGGAGGATCGTCCCGAGCTCACAGAGCTTCTCCATCGTCTCGGCTCCCGCGTGACGCTCTCGTTCACCTCGTGGTCGCGCTCGTAGCGCCGGAAAGCGATCCCGCCAACGAAGGCGGCCAAGAAGCCCAAGGCACCGACCGCCTCGGTCAGGCCGTAGATGAGCAGGACGGCGGCCAACGCGATCCACCGGTCGAACTCCGGCAGGAGAAGGCGCCGGTCGCGAAGCGTCACGAGCACTGCGGCGAGTCCGCGACCTGCCAGTAAACCGATCGCGACGCCGGCGGCGATTCCGTACAGGACGTCGGCGACGATCCACGTTCCGAACCAGCTCCCGCCCGAGTTACCGTGGAGCGCGAAGCCGAGCCCGAGGAGCACGAACGGCGCCGCGAGGCCGTCGTTGAGGCCGGCTTCGGCGGTGATCGCGAAGTTGGGCTCGCGCTCGTCCTCCTCGCCGGGCGGGCCAACTCCAATATCCCCGGCGAGCACCGGATCGGTTGGAGCGAGCGTCGCGGCGAGGACGATCGCTCCCCCGACGGTGAGCCCCATGGCTTGCCAGCCGAAGAGCGCAATGCCGACAATCGACAGCGGCATGACGATTGCGAGCAGGCGCACGACCGACGACCAGCTGTTCCAGCCGAGCCGCCGATCGAGCTTCAGTCCCGTGGAGAAGAGTGCGACGATCACCGTGAACTCGGCGACATGGAGCAGGATGGAAGCGTCGTCGATCGGATCGAGCCAGGTGGCGCCGGTCATGCGAAGGATGACCGCGGCCAGCGCACCGAGGCCGAGGTAGATCAGCGCGGCCGAGAAAGCGCGCTTGTGCTGGTGTGAGAGCGCGCCGACCGCGGCGAGGACGGCGATCCCGGCGAACCCGAGGATGAGCGGGTATCGGTCTCCAAAGTCGAAGCCGAACGTCGCGGCGACGCTCAACCGAGATCAGGCCGATGGTCAGACACGGAGGCGGGCGGGGCGGCGCAGAAGCCCGAGCCGGCGGCGCTCGCGCGCGCCCACTCGGAGGGTACGGAGACCGAGCGTCGCCGGGATCAGCGGAATCCAGAGATTCATAATCCGGTACACAGACACCGCGAGGATCGCCGGCGCGAGCCCGATCCCCACCCAGGCGAGCGTGAACGGGAGCAGGACCTCGACCACCCCGGCCCCGGCGAGAGGAAGCGTTCGCCGGGTGAGGGCATAGCCGCTCGCATACCCGAGCACCAGCAACGAGGCGCGCGGAGTTCCGGCCGTGAACGCATGGAGCGCTGCCCAGAGACAGAAGATGTCCCCGATCCAGTACAGGGCCATTCCGACGAACGCCGATCCATGCTTGACGGGTCGCACGGCCAGCTTTACGACGACGCCGACTCCGTCGAGCGCATGGCACAGGGCGCGCTTGATCCTTCCTCCATGTCGAAACCAGTCGCGGTGCAGAAAGGCGACGGTGGCGACCACGAACCCGACCGGGACGCCGATCGCCCACGGCAGTGTGAGACTGAGAGAAGGCACGCCCCCGTGCCGAACGATGAGGTAGATCGAGGCCGCGCAGGTGACGGGGGCCACGACAGCGTACTCGAGCACTCCGAGACCGAGCACCCGTACGCGTGCCTCTCGTGTGGGAACGCCTGCGTCTCGAAGCGCCTCGAGATCGACCGAGAAGCCACCCCGGGGAATGAACAGGCCGAAGCCCGTCGAGACGAGCGCAGTCCGCGGCGACTTTCTCAAACCGCGTTACAGCCGGCGTCGCTTACGCTTTCTCGAGATGTCGTCTCCCGTTTCCCCACGCCTGCAGGCCGTTCGTCGCCTTCTCATCCCGGCGTTCGCGCTCCTGATCGTGCTCATCGCAGGAATCCTGATCGCATCGATGACGGTCGCTCGCTCGCTACACAAGAGCTCGAACGAGTCGTTCGTCGGCGATGCGATCCCGCTCAAGGCGGCCGTCCAGGATCTCGTTCTGCAGATGGTCAACCAGCAGACGGGCCAGCGTGGTTACGTGATCACGGCCAACCGCAATGTCCTCGAGCCTTACTACGCGGGTCGAGAAGCAACAAGGACAGACCTCGCGACGATCGACCGACTTCTCGCTAGACATCCGAGAATGGCCTCGCTGGTAGAGCGAGCCAGGCCCCAGATCGCGTCGCTCGAGCGGTTCTACGGGGAGCAGATCGCCCTCGTCGACTCCGGCCCCGCCGGACAGGCACGGGCAGCGCAACGAATTACGGAGCTAGGTGACGTCCAGTTCAACCGGTTTCGTGCGACCGCCCGCCTCATGCTCGCCGATACGGACAAGTTCGTGCAAGATGCCAAGCGTTCCCAGGACACCCGCTACACGACAATCCTGATCTTCATCGGCGTGGTGGGCGCGGCCGCGCTGCTCATCGCAGCTGGGCTCGCCGTCTGGACGCTTCGTCACACGAACGCCCACGTGGAGGAACTCGACGCGGCGCGTACGCGAGCGGAGGAGTCGCTCGCCGGCGAGCGACGAGCGACTGCGGAGGTCGACACGCTCGTCGGGCGGTTTCAGGAGTCGCTCCTTCCCGTCGTCGGAGTCACCGATCCACGGGTCAGGCTCGCCACGATCTACCGGCCCGGAGAAGAGCGCCTTCAGCTCGGCGGAGACTTCTACGACTTCCTCGAGCTCCCGAACGGATCGCTCGCGATGCTGATCGGAGATGTGACGGGACACGGCCCAAACGCAGCTGCGCTCGGTGCCAGCCTGCGAACGGCCTGGAGAGCGTTGATCCTCGACGAGACAGATCTTGGCGAGCTACCGAGACTCATGCAGAGGCTGCTCGGCCTCGAGCGCGAGACCGAGGAGAGCTTCGCCACCGCCTGCTACGGCAGTGTCGACGAGACGCGTTCTTCGCTCAGCGTCGTCCTCGCAGGGCACCCGGCGCCACTCTTGCTCGACGGTGACGACTGCGTGGCGGTCGAGGCACCGATCGGTCCGCCGCTCGGCGTCGTCGACGAAGCGGCCTGGCGCCCGAGGACCATCGAGCTGCCGGACAGGCCGACCGTTGTCTTCTTCACCGACGGGTTGATGGAAGGACGAGCCGATCCCGGGAGCGCGGAGCGCTTCGGCGTCGAGCGCATTCGCAAGCTCCTCTCGGAGACGCGATCTCGTCCGCTCGACGTCGAAGCGCTCGATCGGCTCGTCAATGAGGCGACCCGCGCGAACGGCGCTCCTCTCCCGGACGACGTCGCGGTTCTCGCGGTCTCGATCCTGGACGACGCGGGCTCAGTCCGGAGCAGCGGAGTCGTTCGTGCCCGATCCGTTACCGGCGAGCGGTAGGACTCCGAGCAGACCGCTCAGTTCGAGAATGTGCCTCACTGGATCCGCGGGCTCCGGGTTCACCGCGATCGCATAGGAGAGCCCCCGGCGATCGGCCTCCCGCATTGCCCGGACGAGGATTCCCAGAACCGACGAGTCGACGAAGGTTGCTTCGGTCAGATCGACGATCACACCTTGAGAGCCGTCGAGCGCGGCCTCGATGCGTGCGCGGAATTCGGGCGAGTTGTCGTAGTCGTGCTCACCCTCGAGACGGACGACGGTCGCCGTACCGTTCGAGGGCTCGTGTGCGGGAGCCATGACGAAACATTACCTCGTGCCCAGCCCTTCCCTGTCGCCACAGGTGTCGTTGTCTCCGGGGAGTCCCGGCAGGTCGAACGTCATACGCACCGTGGTGCCACGGTCTCGCTCACCCTCGATCTCGAGCTTGTCGGAGACCACGCTCATGAGCGGCAGGCCCATGCCGAGCCCCGTTCCGTCGGGGTGCGGCAGGGGGCCGCTACCCGTGTCCTCGACGATGACGACGAGGGTCTCGGGGTGCACGAAGACCAGAACCTCGACGTCTCCGGCCTCGCCGTCGCGATAGGCGTGAGCGACGGCGTTGGCCACGGCTTCGGTCAGCCCGAGTCGGACGCGGTCGACGAGGTCGTTCTCGAGGCCGAGTTCCTCGAGATGACCCGTGATGTTTCGCCGGGCCTTCGGAACGCTCTCAGGTATTGCGGGAAATCGAATGACTGCCTTTGCGTCGATGTTCTCTTCTTCTGTATATGTCCGGAATCTCGATTCCGAAACCCCGATGTACAACGTTGCGCGGTTGGGATCTGGTGTTCCAGGGAATAGGACGAGCGAATCGACTACAGGAGGCCCAGTGGCCACGACGCCTAACCCGAGTCCACCTGCTCCACCCACGCCACCGACCCCAGTTCCTGCGCCCGGCCCGGTAGCACCTCCCGATCCAGCGCCACCT
>JBBQXH010000218.1:0-5067 GCA_038209835.1 Gaiellales bacterium
CCTGCCGAATGCGAGCTTCGTCCAGACGTAGGGCCCGCCTTCGTCGGGAAACGTGGAGCCGAGCTCAGAGACGATGAGCGCGGCAGGGAGGAAGAACGCGACTGCTGCGACGGCGAGCCAGGTGAACGCCTGCGCGCCGCCGACCGCAACGGCGCCGAGCGTGTCGAGTACCACGATCGCGGCCACGAGCATGAGCACGGTGTCGAGCCGTCCGAGCTCGCGTCGAAGCCCACCGGCCAAGGGATCTGCCGTAGGAGCGCCAGTCATTTGCCTGGCGGTTACGGCGATCTCGTATGTCTCGCGCACTGCGCCCTCCCTCGTCGCCCCCGCGTGCCTGGTGCCACGACGATCGAGGGAGGCGCTAACGGCCCCCTTACAGGCTGCTTACGCCATCAGTGCTCGCTCGCGAGGCCGAGACCGTACGTGTTGCCGTCCGGGTCCTGGAATGCTGCCCACCAGCGGCCCCAGGGGGCGAGTTCGGGCTTCGTCGTGAACACGACGCCTTTCGCGGACAGTTCCTCGTACGTGACCTGCATGTCGTCGCAGTGGAAGAGCACGTTCGAGAACGTGCCGACGCGGTCTCGCTGTCCGTCGGGCGTGAAGAGGACGAGCATCGTGTCGTCGCCGGGGAGGCGAACCTCGATCCAGCGCGTGTCCGGGCCCATCGGTTGATCGGTGACGAGATCACAGCCCAGAATCTCGGTGAAGAAGTCGAGCGCGCGCTGCTGATCCTCGACGTAGATTCCGACAGACCTGACCTTCGTGAGCATCGTTCTCCTTCTCAGGTGGGGCAAGCGTGGGTGGGCGAGGGCGGAACGTCGAGAGCGGGGCTCCGATCGAAGAAGCCGAGCGGCTTCAACGTGAAGCCGTAGCGCTCGACGGGCATGACGGGCCAGTCCTCGGGGCGGGGAACGTGATGGCTGCCGAAGACGTACCAGAGGACGACGTCCGTGTCCTCGAGCGGGCGGTCGGCAGCCGTCCACTTCGGAAGTCCCTCACCGCCCGCGTGCTGGAACGGGTAGTCCCCGGCCGGATAGCGCTCCGACGGCGCGTACGGCGTCACCCACAAGTGCCGGGTCAGGAACGTCGCTCGCCGGACGATGCTCGATCCGGGATGCGCGAAGGGCAGGATGTTGGCCCCCGGGATCAGCTTGTAGGCGACCGGTTGCCCGAGCGCGTTCTGGACGGACGGGTTCGCCACCTTCCAGTAGCGGCCGGCGAGCGGATCGATCAGCTGCTGGGCCTCGCTCTCGGTCGAGAGCGGCGTCTCGATCTGCTCGAATGCGTTCCCGTAGGGGTTCTCGGGCCCCTCGGGCAGGGACTCTGAGTGAACCTCGTAGACGGTGTTCTTCTCCCCGTCGACGTCCATGTCGAGCCGCATGCAGAAGAAGTGCTGGTGCACCATGGCGTTCACGCCGGGCGACACGACGGTGCCGCAGCGCGGGACCTCGCCGGGGAGGAGCGCCGCCGTCAGCACGATCCCGGTGAGCTTCGTCTCGAACTCGATCGTCCCGTCCTGGTAGAGGTACCAGTAGAAGGCGTACTCGTAGTTGTCGATCGTTGCGATCGACGAGATGACGAGACGTCGCGACCGTCGCACTTCGGCCTTGCCGGTCAGTGCGTCGACGTGCTTCCAGAGGAGACCGACGTCCTCCTCGTGAAGGCAGATCGCGTTGCGGAGGGTGACGACCTCGCCCTTCGGGTCGACGAGATCGACGTCGAGGTAGTGGATCTCGCCGAGGCAGTCGCAGCCGAGTTCGAGCGAGTTCGTGAGGAGTCCCAGGCCGATCTCGCCGATGTCGAAGGCGTTCTTGCGATACCCGGCGGAGCCCGGGTCGCCGTACGGGATGACGAGCTCGGCGCAGGAGGCTCGGTAGCAGATCGGCCGCAGGCGCCCGCCGTCCTCGTAGCCGAGTTCGTGCAGGGCGAGTCCTTCGCGCTGGTTGAAGCCGATGCGAAGCCGCCACTTCTGCCAGCGCACCTGCCAGCCGTCGACCTCGAAGCTCGGGCCCTCCGGCTGCGTGATCTCGAGCGGCCGGAGATCGTTGCGGAGGGGGTCGACTGCGTCGGGCGTGTAGTTGCCCGGAGCCTGCGGGATCGGCGCCTCGCCGTGATCCTCGATGCGGATCACCTTCATCGTCTGGAGGTCGAGGACGGCGTGGAGGCCGCGGATCGGGTGGGCGTACGGGTTGTCGTCGCGGTGGTGCCTGACCCACACCGGCGTCCAGGCGAGGCGCAGGTGGCGCTCGTTCTCGGATGCGAGGTCGCCGAACGGCCAGAGCTCGACGTGCACGAGCTCGAGGTCCTCCAAGCCTCTGGCGGCAAGCGCTGAACGGAAGGCGGGGTCGGCCTTCACGGCCGCGATTCCCTCCTCGACCTCGGAAAGGATCACGGGCGGCTGCGCCCCGGGAACCGCGCGCCACGAGAGAACCGCCTGCGACCCGAGCGCGAGCTCGGCTTCGTGGATCTCTCCCTCGACCGGGTCGTAGACGACGGCGAACGCTTCCCGCTCGACGGGCTCTCCCGGCGACCAGGCGCGGAGGGATTCCTTGGTCGGCTCGTTGAGGGTGACGGTGACGAGTCGATGCCCGCCGCCGACGCCACATTCCGTGCGAAGGAGGGATACGGCGGCCCGAAGCTCGTCGGTGGTGAGAGGGTCCAGTGGGTGAGGCATGCCGAGGAGCATAGGATCTTCGCGTGATCATCGACGCACACATGCATGTCGACGACATCCCGGCGCTCGGCTGGAAGATGGAGGCCTCGCTCTGTGTCGAGCGGCTCGACGAGGCCGGGATCGATCGAGGCGTCGTCATGACCATCGTCGACGCGCCGGAGGTCAACCCCGATGCGATCGAGCTCGTGGCCCGTGCCTGCGCGGCGTACCCGGACAGGCTCTGGGGGCTCGCACGCATCCATCCGTGGTACGGCGACGAGTCGGCGGCGCTGCTCGAGCGAGCCTTCGAGCTCGGGTTCAAGGGGCTGAAGCTGCATCCGGTCTCGACGATCGCGCACCCGAGTGGCGAGGACACGCTGCGACTGATCCGCCAGGCGGCCGCCCACTCGGCGCCAACGCTCTTCCACTGCGGCGACGAGCCGCTGACCACGCCGCTCGCGGTCGCCGAGGCCGGCGCGGCCTGCCCCGAGGCGACGATCATCCTCGGCCACATGGGCGGCTACTTCCACGTCGACGAGGCGATCGAGGTGGCTGAGCGGGTGCCGAACCTCGTGCTCGAGACATCGGCGATGCCGTACCCGGCGAAGATCCGCGAGGCGGTCGAGCGGCTGGGCGCCGAGCGAGTGATCTACGGGAGCGACGGCCCGGTCTGCTCGCCGCGGATCGAGGTCGAGAAGGTGCGCCTTGCCGGCCTCGGTGCGGATGCAGAGCGCCTCGTGCTGGGCGGGAACGCGCTGCGGCTCTTCGAGGCCGTCCGGTGATCGTCGATTCGCTCGCGTATCTCGGCGAGGCCATCTCGGGCCCGTCCGCGTCCGCGGCTGACCTCATCGACGCGATGGACGGGGCCGGTGTCGATCGAGCCGTGGTTGTCCCGGCTAAACCACGGGGCTACCATCTCGGCCCGGCGAACGACCTCCTGGCGGAAGCGGTGAACGATCACCCGGGCCGCGTGACGGGGCTCGCTCGCGTCGATCCCAACCTCGGAGACGAGGCGTGCGCCGAGCTCGAGCGTGCGCTCGGCGAACTCGGCCTGCGCGGCCTGTTTCTCCATCCGTGGGAGGAGACGTTTCGTGTCAGCGCACCCTTCGTCGACGCCGTGGTCGACGTCGCGCGCTCCCACAGCGTGCCGGTCGTGATCGCTGCCGGTTACCCGTGGCTCTCCGAAGGGCTTCAGGTCGGCGACCTCGCGCGGCGCTTCCCGGAGGTCAGGTTCATCGCGACGAACGGCGGGCAGATCAACATCTCCGGGCTCGGCCAGACCGACGTCGAGCTCACCCTGGCCGCCTGCCCGAACGTCGCCGTCCAGACCGCCAGCGTCTATCGCGAGGATTTCCTCGAGAACGTCGTCGAGCGCTTCGGTGCGGACAGGCTTCTCTTCGCGAGCGCCTTCCCGTTGCTGGACATGAGCCTCGAGATCCTGCGGGCGCACTGGATGCACGTGGACGACGCCCAGAGGTCAGCAGTCCTCGGCGGCAACGCCGCCGACCTGTTCGCACTCTAGAGTTCGAACCGATGCGTGTCGCCTCGCTCACGGCCGCCTTCCTGGTCGCGCTCCTCGTCGCCGCCTGCGGCAGCGGTGAGTCGGGCAAGAGCTTCGAGCTGAGTCAGAAGGACAGCGGCACGAAGCTGCAGGTCGCTCCGGAAGACGAGATCGTCATCTCGCTGGAGTCGAACCCGACGACCGGCTACAGCTGGTCGGAGGCGACGGCAAGTCAGAACAACGGCGTTCTGCAGCTCATCGCGAAGGACTACACGAGCGAGTCCGACGCCATCGGCTCCGGCGGGGTCGAGACATGGACGTACAAGGCCGTGAAGCCCGGCAAGGCAGACCTCGAGCTCGATTACCTCCGACCCTTCGAGCCCGACAAGATCGCCGGGAAGTTCACCGTGACGATCGACGTCACCGGCTAGCCGAGGCTTCCGGCCGGGCGCTCTACAGTCGGCCCGCGTCGACGATTCGCTGCAGGAACTGCTGCGTCCGCTCCTCGCGGGGTGAGGCGAAGATCTGCGACGGAGGTCCTTCCTCGAGGATCCGCCCCGCGTCGAGGAAGCACACGCGGCTCGCGATATCGCGAGCGAACCCCATCTCGTGCGTTGCGATCAGCATCGTCATCCCCGACTCGGCAAGCCCGCGGATGACGCCGAGCACCTCGCCGACGAGCTCGGGGTCTAGGGCGCTCGTCACCTCGTCGAGGAGCATCACCTCGGGGCGCATCGCGAGGGCGCGCACGATTGCGGCGCGCTGCTGCTGACCGCCCGAGAGGCGATCGGGATACTCGTCCGCCTTGTCAGCGAGTCCGAAGCGCCCGAGCAGCTCCCGAGCCTGGGCCTCGGCCTCCGCGCGCGGAGTCTTCAGCACGCGAGTCGGTGCAAGGGTCACGTTGTGAAGGACG
>JBBQXH010000219.1:0-5050 GCA_038209835.1 Gaiellales bacterium
GCTCGTCTGGGGGTTCTGGCTCGTCGCGTCTCCGACAGCACGCGGACTCTTCGTCGGGCTCGCCTCGTGGGCGAAGTTCGCGCCCTTCCTCCTCGTCCCGCTCTGGGCCTCGTATCCGAACGGACTGAAACGCCCGCGTGCTCTCGTCCTGTTCGCCGTCGGCCTGGCGATCGCCACGGCTCTCGGCTTCTGGGTGCTCCTGCTCGAGCCCGATCCCGTCCACGCGGCGCGGGTCTTCTGGGAACGAACCTTCGGCTGTCAACTCGGCCGCGATTAACCGTTCTCGGTCTGGAACTGGGGTGTCTATACCGGATACCCGGATCTCCACGTGCTGCAGACGGTCCTCAAGGTGCTGCTCCTCGTCGGCGCCGTCGCCTGCGCGTTCCTGCCGAAGCGGAAGTCGCCCATCCAGCTCGCGGCGCTGACGGCGGCGATCCTGATCGGCTTCGAGATCGTCCTCACGCACTGGTTCTATCTCTACATTCCGTGGTTCCTCCCCTTCGTCGCATTCGCGCTGTTCGCGCCCGCGCTTCGCCGCGCCGAGCAGACAGCCGAGCAGACGAGTGATCGCGAGATCCGCGAGCTGGTCGGAGCACAGGCCTGAGATCAGGCAGGCGCTTGGCGCCGCCGCTCTCGGAGCCGTGCTCTTCCTCGCGTCGTTCGCGATCCTGCACACGGGCCCGTTCGACGGGCACCAGATCATCGATACGCCTGTCTACCAGCGGTACGGGGACGCGATCGTCGACTACCGAGAGGTGCCCTACCGGGACTTCTCGCTCGAGTACCCGCCGGCGGCGCTCCCGATGTTCGTCCTGCCGTCATTTGCGCCGGGCTCCGACTATCGAACCGCGTTCGAGACGCTCGTTGCGCTCTGCGGTGTCGGGATCGTCGCCCTCGTCGTTTCCGCCCTCGTCTCAGTCGGGGCGACGGCGGAGCGTCTCTACGGCGCCGCGGCATTCGTCGGGCTTGCCCCGCTCGCACTCGGCCCCGTCATCCTCACCCGGTTCGACGTCTGGCCCGCGCTCCTCTCCGTCGGTGCCGTCGCTGCGCTCGTTGCCGGGCGCGGCCGGCTGGCGTTCGGCGTGCTCGCGGTTGCGGTGGCGGCGAAGATCTACCCGGTCGTCCTGCTGCCGATCGCACTCGTCTACCTCGCGCGCAGGCACGGTGGGAGGGAGACTGCGATCGCCCTCGCCGTGTTCGCCGGCGTGCTCGCGGTCATCCTGCTGCCGTTCGCCGTCATGGACTGGCACGGGCTCTGGTCGAGCGTCGAGCGTCAGACCGGGAGGCCGCTGCAGATCGAGAGCCTCGGCTCGGCGATCCTGCTCGCGGCGCACCGGATCGGGATCTACGAGCCGTTGGCCGTCTCGAGCTTCGGCTCTCAGAATCTCGCCGGCTCGCTGCCAGACGCGCTCGCGACCGTCCTCACGTCTCTCCAGATTCTCGCCGTCGTCGGGATCTGGCTCCTGTTCGCCACCCGGCGCGGGTTGCGCGAGGAGCTCCTTGCGGGATCGGCCGCCTGCGTCGCCACCTTCGTCGCTTTGGGAAAGGTGGTCTCGCCCCAGTTCCTCATCTGGCTCGTTCCGCTTGCTCCGCTCATTGCCGGCCGCCGCGGTCTCGCCGCCTCGGGCCTCCTCGGGCTGGCCCTCGTCCTGACCCAGCTCTGGTTCCCCCGGATCTACTGGCATCTCGTCGCGTTCGAGCCCCTTCCCGTCTGGCTGCTCGTCGCCCGGGATGTTGCTCTGATCGCGGTGGCCGTAGTCAGTGCGGCAGCACTGGCACGGGGACGCGCACCGTCTCGCAACGAGTAGCCCGCCCGTCCACACCACACTCGACGAGGGCGCCCTCGATCCGCACGTCTCCATCGGCCGGATGGAATCGCACCGGCATCCCGCTTCGCATGCGCTCGATCGCGAGCTCGACACGGACGCCGATCACCGAGTCGTGCGGGCCGGTCATCCCTGCGTCCGTCAGCGCCGCCGTTCCGCCCGCCAGCACGCGCGCGTCGTTCGTCTGCACGTGGGTGTGCGTGCCGACGACAGCGGTCGCTCGACCGTCGAGCAGGCGGGCGAGGGCGATCTTCTCGCTGGTCGCCTCGGCGTGGAAGTCGACGAGCACGACAGGTGTTTCGCGCCGGCACTCGTCGACGAGGCTCTCGGCGACGAGGAACGGATGGGTCTCGGTGGTCATGAAGAGCCGGCCCATGAGGTTGATCACGGCGACCGGCTCGCCGTTTCGCGCGGGCACCACGGTTACTCCACGACCGGGAACGCCCGGGCTCCCGAGGTTGGCCGGGCGGAGTACGCGGTCAGACGTCTCGAGCACAGGGATCAGGTCTCGATGGCGCCAGACGTGATTCCCTGTCGTGACGACGTCTGCACCACGCTCGAGCAGCCGTGCGGCGAGCTTCGCGGTCAGTCCGACGCCCTCCGCCGCGTTCTCGCCGTTCACCACGCAGAAGTCGATCTCGAGCTCGTGGCGAAGCTCAGGGAGGCGTGCTTCGACCGCCCGGCGGCCGGGAGCGCCGAACACGTCGGCGACGAAGAGGATCCTCACTCGATTACGGAAGGGACAGGTTGGAGGCCGGATGCACTTCGACCTGAACGTGCTGGCCCGAGTCCTGCGTGTAGCGCGCCAGCGCGGAGGACTCGACCTTCGCCAGATCGACGACGTTCCCGATCTTCGTTCGAGCGGCCGCGACCGCAGATCCCACGGTGAGCGCCTCGTCCGGGGTCAGGTTCGTCACCGACACGACGAGGCCCGGGCTTCCCGAGGGTTGGATGTCGATGCGCACACCGAATGGCCGCCCGTCGATGATCCGCCGCGAGATCGCGATGATCGAGCCGTCCACGGGTGCATAGACATCGGTGCCGGCAGCGGCGCCGACGTCGAGACCACCGGTGTCGGGCCCTGCTGCACCGCCCAGGAGGTAGTAGCGGATACCCCCGTTGTCCTGCCCGAAGAGGCGACGCAGGAGCCGGGTCAAGACCCCCGCGTTGGCCTGCGTGCCGACCGGCTCGAGCGCCAGCGCCCCTTCGCCGACCGCCTGGTAGCCGACGGCCGTCACTCTGCTCTCGGCGATCGGCAGGAACACGCGCAGCGTCCCCTGGAAGGCGACGACCTGGGGTTGCGGCGGTCCGGCGGGCAGCAGGCGGTCTGCCGGAGGGACAGGCACGGGGGCCGCGGTCTCGCTCGAATCGAAGACGAGGACGAGAATCGGGATTGCGAAGGCCAGCAGGACGGCGACGAGCACGAGTCGGCGGAGCCAGCGGTTCCGCTTTCTGGCCCGTGCTCGAACGTCCGGACGCGCGCCGAAGGGTGAGGACTGGGGCCGGTCCATGCGGGCCACGGTAGCTGAGCGGTTGTAGCGCTTCAAACGATACGTCTGCGGGTGGACGCCGCTTCCTGGAAAGATTCAGGTGTGAGCTCATTCCCTGCGACCCGTCTGCGACGCCTTCGGCGTACCGACGCCCTGCGCTCGCTCGTCCGCGAGACGCGGCTCGATCCGGGCGACTTCGTCTACCCGCTCTTCGTCTGTCCAGGCGAGGGCATCGAGGAGCCGCTCGAGGGGTTGCCCGGGATCGCACAGCGTTCCATCGACCGGCTATGCGTCGAGGCCGAGGAGGCGGCGCACGTAGGTATCTCGTCAGTTCTCCTGTTCGGGATTCCCGAGACGAAGGACGAGATCGCGACAGAGGCGTACGCGGCCGACGGCATCGTCCAGCGGGCGGTCGCGGCGCTGAAGGAGCGGCTGCCCGAACTCGTCGTGATCACGGATGTCTGCCTCTGCGAGTACACCTGGCATGGCCACTGCGGGCTCGTCCGCGACGGCGAGATCCTGAACGACCTCAGCCTCGAGCTGATCGCGCGTGCGGCGGTCTCCCATGTCGAGGCGGGGGCCGACGCGGTTGCCCCGAGCGACATGATGGACGGGCGGGTCGGCGCGATCCGTGGAGCGCTCGACGCCGAAGGACACGAGATGGTTCCGATCGTCGCCTACGCGGCAAAGTACGCGTCCGCGTTCTACGGCCCGTTCCGCGAGGTTGCCGAGTCGACGCCCGCCTTCGGAGACAGGCGGAGCTACCAGATGGATCCTGCCAATGCCCGCGAGGCGTTGCGCGAGTGTGCCCTCGATCTCGACGAAGGCGCTGACGTTCTCATGATCAAGCCGGCGTTGCCCTATCTCGACGTGATCGCAAAGGCCCGCGATCGCTTCGACGTCCCCATCGCCGCCTACAGCGTGAGCGGCGAGTACGCGATGCTGAAGACGGCTGCGGCGCATGGCTGGCTCGACGAGCAGCGCGCTGCGCTCGAGAGCCTGACGGCGATCAAGCGGGCCGGGGCCGACATCATCGTGACCTACTGGGCGAAAGAGGCAGCCGCATGGCTCTGACCGACAGTGACACCCTGAGCTCGGAGCTCTATCGGCGAGCGCGGTCGCTGATCCCCGGCGGTGTCAACTCGCCTGTCCGCGCGATGCGCGCAGTCGGGCTCGATGCCCCGCTCTTCATCGTCAGGGGGGAGGGTCCGATGATCGAGGACGTCGACGGGAAGCACTACGTCGACTGGGTGCTCTCGTGGGGCCCCCTGCTCTTCGGTCATGCCGATCCCGAGATCGTGGCGGCGGTCCAGGCTGCCGCGGCTGAAGGAACGACGTTCGGCGCGCCAACGCTGCGCGAGGTCGAGCTTGCCGCAGAGATCGTCGACGCCGTGCCATCGGTCGAGATGGTTCGCCTCGTCTCGTCGGGGACCGAGGCGTCGATGAGCGCGATCCGCCTTGCCCGGGGAGCCACGCGACGCGATCGCGTCCTGAAGTTCAGCGGCTGCTACCACGGTCACGTCGATGCGTTGCTCGCGAGCGCCGGTTCGGGGCTCGCGACTCTCGGGATTCCCTCCACCCCTGGTGTGTCGACCGGCGCGACGGCAGACACCGTGATCTGCCCGTTCAATGACGTCAATGCGGCCGCGGCGGCCGTCGAGCGCTACGGCGAGGGGCTCGCCGCCATCCTCGTCGAGCCCGTCGCCGGGAACATGGGCGTCGTCCCGCCGGAGC
>JBBQXH010000220.1:0-5047 GCA_038209835.1 Gaiellales bacterium
ACGGTCTCGTCCCGGAACCGTGCTCTCCAGCCGGTCGGCGCGGGCGTGACGGAGTTCGCGAGGAGCTCGATTCCTTCGAGGCCCTCGCGCTCGAGCACCGGCTCGATGAGCTCGCGAAACCCGCTAGAGAGGATCAGGAGCCGCCAGCCGCGTTCCTCGGCAAGGTGGACGAGATCCGCGAATCCCGCCCGGATCGAACCGTGCGCGAGCACCCACGAGACGACCTCGTCGAGGGTTGCGGTGACGGGTTCGAACTCGCGACGGATCACATCGTGGAGCGTCAGTCGATCGTCGTCGAGCCCGGCGTCCACCTCCGCGTACACGTCGGGGTCGCCGAACGTCTTGGCGATTCGATCGAGCAGGTCTTCCTGGGTGATCGTCCCGTCGAAATCGACGAAGATCGTCGTCATCGGCCTCAGGCTACCGACGGAGATGGGCTAGTCCACGGCCGGTGCCGGGGGGCGTGCCTGGCGGGCGATGACGATGCCGGCGGCGATCACGATCCCGCCCACGATCTGGAGCCAGCCCATCGTCTCGCCCAGGACGAGGACGGCGATGAACGCACCGAGGAACGGCTGCAGGTTCGCGTACAACGACGACCGTGCAGCGCCCACCTTGTCGATCGCCGTGAACCACAGCACGTTCGTGAGGACGAACGCGAGGAGCATGCTGTAGAGCACAGCGAGCCAGGCGAGCGCCGTGATGCTGCCCCAATCCTGGCGTGCGAGCTGGAGCGCGGCGGTCGCCGCGAGGGGGACGATCGCGGCGAGCCCCACGAGCGCGCTCAGGCGGTAGGGCGAGTAGCGCTGCATGAGCGGGCCGATCGCGATGGAGTAGGCGGCCCACGTCGCGGCAGCCGCGAGCCCGAGAAGGATCCCGCCGACGTTGCCCGAGAGCCCGCCGCCCGATCCTCCCGCCACGAGGGCAACGCCGAAGAACGACGTCAGGACGGCCGCCCAGTGGTGGAGCGCCAGACGTTCGGTGCCGGCGAGCCAGGCGATCAGGGCCACGAAGATCGGCAGCGTGCCGAAGACGAGGGCGACCGTGGACGCGCTCGCCAGTTGCACGGCATACACGAAGCTCATCTGGTTCAGGTAGATGCCGACCCCGGCCAATCCGAGAATCAGGAGAACGTCTCGCCTCCGGATGCGGAGGCTCCGCTCCCTCGCGTAGGTGTAGCCGCTGAAGACGGCCGAGCCGCCCCCGAAACGGAGCGTCGCGTAGACGAGCGGCAGGAACCCGTTCCCGAGGCCGTACTTGACGGCGGTGAAGTTGAAGCTCCAGAAGAGCACGGTCAGGAGCAACAGGACGTCCGCGGGAATCCGGTTTCGCACGAACCGCGATGCTAAGCCTGAAGCCATCGTTTCGCGTGATCGCGGGGCGCCCGCCCGAGCCTCCAGGACGCGCTGCAGACGGGCCGGGCGGGCCGGTGGCCCGTTGGGGGCGTCTGCAGCGCGGAGCGCACCGAGCGGGTGGGGCCTCGCCGCCCTGGCGGCTCGGGCGGGATGCACCGCCCGCGCGAACCGGTGGATCCAGGCTAAGGTCTGCCCGATGGCCGAGGAGCGCGAGCCGACCGCCGAGGACGTCGAGGCGCTCGTCTGCGCCGCGACGCCTCACTTCGCCTTCCAGATCCGCGCGAGAGTGCGTGACCTGGTCAAGGATCTGCCGACCGACCACCCCACCAGGCTCTTCGGCGAGGAGAAGGTCCGAATGCTCGAACGGCTCGGGTACTCGACGACGAAGGCACTCGAGGGCCCTCTCGAGGCGCCGACCCGGATCGGCTGGGAGACGATCCCGAGCCACCGGGCCGAACGCACTGAGTCGAGCTGAGCGTTGCCTGGCCGGGCACGCCCGTTCGAGGGGAGGTCTGTGCTCGTCACGGGCGGCTCGAGGGGAATCGGCAAGGAGATCGCACTCCGTTTCGCCGCACTTGGAGCCCGGCGGATCTCGGTCGGCTACCTGCGCAGCGACCGGGCGGCCGAGGAAACGTCCCGCGAGCTCGAGGCTCTCGGCGCCGAGACTGTGCTGCTTCGCGGGAACGTCGCCGATCCGGCGCGGCTCGAGGCCATGCTCGCGGACGCGGGAGATCTCGACGTGGTGGTCGCAAACGCCGCGACAGGAGTGATCCGCCCCGCCCTCGAGCTCGAGGAGAAGCACTGGGACTGGACGCTCAACGCGAACGCGCGCTCCCTCTTCACGCTCGCCCGGCTTGCCGTGCCGTCGATGCCGGCCGGCGGATCGATCGTGGCGATCTCGAGCCTTGGCGCCGGACGGGTACTCGATGACTATGCGGTCGTCGGGGTCTCGAAGGCGGCCATCGAAGCGCTGGTGCGGTATCTCGCCGTCGAGCTCGCCCCGAAGGGGATCCGAGTCAACACGGTGTCAGCCGGTCTCGTCGAGACGGGTGCGCTCGATTACTTCGAGAAGCGCGACGACATGCTCTCGTTCTTCCGTAGCCGGACGCCAGCCGGCAGGCTCGTCGAGCCGCGAGACATCGCAGACGCGGTCTGTTTCCTCGCATCCGACGAGGCGTCGATGATCCGGGGCCAGACCCTCGTCGTCGACGGCGGCTACTCCGTCGTCGCGTAACCGAACACCATCAGACAGGTTCTGCGGAGATCCGCTATATTTTCAGTGCGCAAGGAAATTGAATGACCGCAGCATCTATCCGCTCGGCAAGCGACGAACGCTCGTCGTGCTCACGGGAACGCTGCTCGGAATGCTGCTCGCCTCGGTCAACCAGACACTCGCCGCAACGGCGCTCCCGAGCATCGTCGACGAGCTCGGCGGGCTCGAGCACTACTCCTGGGTCTTCTCTGCGTACGTGCTCGCAGCCACGCTGACGATTCCCCTGTACGGGAAGCTCTCGGATCTCTACGGCCGGCGGCCATTGTTCCTGACCGCGATCCTGCTCTTCGCTGCGGGCTCGGTCGTCGCCGGGCTGGCGCCGTCGTTCGATGTGCTTGTCGCCGGGCGCGCGATCCAGGGTCTTGGCGCAGGCGGCCTGATCCCACTCGGGATCGCCGTGATCGGGGACGTCATCGCACCGCGAGAACGCGGCAAGTGGCAGGCGGTAAACGGCATGGTGTTCGCACTCTCGGCGGTGGGAGGCCCGACGATGGGCGGCTGGATCGCCGACAACGCGTCCTGGCGTCTCGCCTTCTTCGTGAGCCTCCCACTTGCCGGCATCGCACTTGCCGTTGTCTGGTTCGGGTTCGGTACCTGGGGGCGGCGGGAGGAGCGGAAGATCGACTACGCGGGCGCTGCACTCCTCACTCTGGGTGCAGGCGCAGGGCTGGTCGCGGCGGCGTCCGGGGGCGTCGACTACGCGTGGAGCTCACCCGTCATCGTCTCTCTCCTCGTCGTGTCGGCACTGCTCCTCGTGGCGTTCCTCCAGTGGGAGCGGCGTGCCGAGGAGCCGCTCGTGCCGCTCGGCCTGTTGCGCCGGCGGACGATCGCCAGTGCGGAGGTCGCCCTGTTCGCGATCGGCGCCGCCGCGTTCGGAACCATCGCGTTCGTTCCGCTGTTCGTGCAGAACGTCCTCGGCGAGAGCGCGACACAGTCGGGAACAGTGCTGACGCCGCTGATGCTCTCCTGGATCGGCGCGAGCATGGTCGCCGGTCAGATCGTCTCCCGCACCGGCCGCTCCCGCCCGATCCTCCTGGCAGGCCCACCCTTCATGGCAGTCGGGTTCGCGCTGCTCGCGATGATGGACACGGGCGCGTCGACAGGCGATGTGATCCGAAACGTCGCGATCCTCGGCGTCGGTGTCGGGCTGATGATGCAGACGCTCGTCGTGGTCGTCCAGAACGCATCTCCGAGGGAGATGATGGGCGCGGCAACGGCATCGGCTCAGTTCTCTCGCTGGATCGGCTCGTCGATCGGCGTCACGCTCATGGGGGCCATCGTGACAGCGCGGCTCGGCTCATCCTCGTCCGCTGTGGCGAGCCCGGACGAGCTCGCAGCAGCCCTCCACCCGGCGTTCTGGCTCGGGCTGGCAGTGGTCGGGATCGCGTTCCTCGCCGTGCTGCTCCTACCGGACACGAAGCTCAGGCGAACGTTCGACGTCGCGGTCCCGGCGAGGGCCAGGTGACGTACGAGGACGCCGACCGGCTCGCCGAGGGGATCATCCGCCTGCGTGCGGAGATCATCCGACGGCGATCGAGTGTCGGCGAGGTCCCGGGCGCCGAGCTCACCACGCCTCAGGCCCTGTGCCTGAGTACGGTCGTGCTCGAGGGGCCGCTTCGCATGGGTGAGCTCGCCGAACGGCTGGGCGTCTCGGTGGCAACCGCGAGCCGGACGGTCGACGCGCTCAGCGGGCGCGGGCTCGTGAAGCGCGACAGCGACCCCGCCGACGCTCGCGCCGTCCGCGTCGGAGCGACGACGAGAGGGCGCCGCGAGCAACGCTCACGCCGGGAACGGTTCGTCCATGCCCTCGAGCGCCTGATGGACGAGCTCTCCGAGCTCGAGCGACGCCAGCTCGCCGAGTCACTCGAGACGCTGAACCGCCTGCTGACTGGCCATGAGGATCGTGGCGGCCGGGCCGAGGCGAGCTAGCCCCGACGGAGCTCCGGCACGATCGGCCAACGCTTTCGACACGCTCGGCGCACCATCCGCGCTCTTTCGAGCGATAGGCTGGAACCGGAGGGAGGCCCGCGGCGGCCCCGGCGACGATGACGTTCACGAGCGTGAGCGCCCTGACGACCGGATGTGCGATCGACCGCAGGCTCGCGAGTCCCCGGAGGGCGGCCCGGCGATCATTGACCGGTGTATCGCCTCACCACGAGCCGCAGATCTAGAGGCTTGATTGTGAATTGACCGCACGTCGCGATGTGGGCCTGCACACGGCGGATCGCGGCCGCCTCGATCGCCACCAAGGCCACCAGCCTTGCCACCGATCGAGTCGACCACGCTCCTTGGTGCAGGCGGCTCCCCAGACGCACGCCCAACTCACATCAAGCCTCTAGATCTGCGGCTCGTGGTGAGGCGATACACCGGTCAATGATCGCCGGGCCGCCCTCCGGGGACTCGCGAGCCTGCGGTCGAT
>JBBQXH010000221.1:0-5047 GCA_038209835.1 Gaiellales bacterium
CGTCGATGATCAGGCGGGGTCGTCCGGGCCAAACGGCAAGTCCTGCTGACGTGTCCGCTCTCAGCGCCAGGTCCCTCGGAAGGGGTTGCTCGACGTAGTCGACCCGCAGACTTAGCTCCGACGTACCGGGGGATGCCGTCAGCTCGTCCCAAAAAGCCCGCAGAGCCGCAACGTCGGCAAATTGCTCATTCCCGTCGATCGTGAGCCGGTAGTCGCCGCCCGTCTTGCTGTTGAGAACGTTCCCGACTCGTTCCAGTCGATCGAGATCGACTCGACCCTTGCCGCTGACCTTCACCTTGAAACGCCTCAGGCCGTATCGCCCGATGCACGCCTCGAGAGTCGACGGTAGATCGTCTACCGGTGACATTCCCGCGTCCTCGCCCGCAGCTAGAGAATCGCTGAGTCCCACGGTATGTCGGATGCACATACGGGCCATCGGTCTCTGCGGCAGAAACTCGCGCGGCTCACGACCAGTCAACTCCGGATGGAGCTCGCCGAGTCGAATACCGAGCTCGTTCGCTCCGACCATTTCAGCAAACGGAGCGCTCTTTGCGCGACAGAACGCATCGATAACCGCCCGCTCCACGAGTGACACCCCGAAACCCGCGAGCAGCGGCGAAACCTCCGGGCCAAGTTGGGCAGCTTGTTCACATTGGATGTGGTACCACAGGTCGAAGACAGAATCCCGGCTTCCGCTCTCACGAGCGATCACACAAGCACTCTCGATAACGCCGATCATCTCGACGACATCGTCCCGGTACGACGTTTCCGGATTCTTGGTGAACCACTTCGGCGGAAGATTGTCTGCCCCGACGCCGATCTCGCGCTTGCCGTCAACGTCGATCGTCAGGAATAGCAGAACGTGCACGATCTCGTTCATCTCTGCAATCCCGAAGCGAAATGGGATACGGGCCTGAACGAACGCGCCGCGAAGCCGCGATTCCAAGAGGCGAACGCCCATGGTTCAGTGCAGCGCTGAGTGCTCCCGGTCGGAAATACGGTCATGCTCCTGACGGCGAAAAGCAAGCCGGGCAAGGACGCAGGGAGCGTGCGTATCCGGAGGATACGGGCGCGACCGAGGACGCCGACCGGCGCCGCTTTGCAGCCGACAGGGCACGAGCGTATATCCGACTGGGGGCACTGAGTTCGTGAGGCCTACCAACTCACGCCAGGCCGTAGATTCGCGCAGCGTTCCCGCCGAGCATGAGGTCGAGGCCGGCGGGTGGAAGCGGATCCAGACCGAGCTTGGCCGCAAGCGCCGGCAATGTCTCGCGAAAGAGCTCGAGGCTCTCGCCGGGCGTCGTGACGGGGAAGTCTGTGCCCCACAGGATGCGGTTGTAGGTGCAGCCGAACCGCGGGCAGCGCAGAAGGTGCCGCAGCACGATCTCCGGCTCCTCGATCGTCGCCCAGTAGCTCGTGTCGACGTAGACGTTCGTGTGCTTGCCGACGAGACACATCGCCTCCTCGATCCACGGCACGCCGAAGTGGCAGCAGATCAGGACAAGCTCGCGGAAGTCGCGCGCGACGTCGTCGAGCTGAGCCGGGCGCTGGTACTTCATCGGCGCGTCGACGAGCGTCGTCCACGACTGGTGGACGATAACCGGGATGCCGAGTTCGAGCGCCTTCGCGTAGATCGGCCAGCACAACTCGCGATCGTCCGGGCTGTAGTGGTTGTAGGTGGGGTACAGCTTGACCGCCCGAGCGCCGAACTCGCGGACGCAGCGCTCCATCTCGCCGAGGACGGTGGCGCCCTCGTAGCGGGGGTTGACGGACATGACGGGAAGCGTCTGGTCCGGATACCGCCGGTGCACCTCCGCGATGTAGTCGTTCGACACGTGGGCCCCCGAGATCTCTCGGGTCGCCGGGTCACGTCCGTATAGCTTCGGCTCGCGGGGCGCGACGGCGTACAGCATCACTTTGCTGACGCCGGCGGCGCGGTAGGCCTCCATCATCGCGGGGATGTCGGTGCCCTCGTAGACGGTGGCGGGAATGGCTGCGCCCGAAGCCCGTACCGCCGGTTCGATCACCTCCTCGAGGAATTTTGGCGACGCCCAGGTCTTCTCCGAGACGTGGGCGTGGCTGTCGATGATCATCGAGTTCGCGACCTCTCATGCTGCCGGAAGCGGGCTCGCGAGTAGCGATCCTCGTTTGCTCCAGGGCAGCGAATCGTATGAGCTGGCTGTCCAAGAGTCAACGTGAGCCCTCCCCGCCATTCGATGCCTGTCAGGGGTTGACGACGGGGTGGCGGGCAGCGTCCAGGGAGAGCGTCACGACCGTGCCGGCTTCCGCGATCGGGCGAGACGCCGAACGTCACCCTCGTCACCGTCTCACCCGGCGGGCTCAGGCGGTCGCCGGTATGGCCCGACGGCATCCTCGATGACCTGGCAGGCGGCGAGCGTCAGGCTGTCCTCCCAGGGCCGGGCGACCAGCTGGACGCCGATCGGGAGCCCCTCGGCCGTCTGTCCGGCCTGCACGGTCGCCGCCGGGAACCCGTACACGTTCCAGGCCTCAGCAACCGAGAAGGCCTCGAGCCATTCGACGCGCCCGTCCGGGAAGTCCCAGGTTCGCTGACCGTGCGGCCAGGCGACGACCGACGCAGTCGGGCCGAGCAGGAGCGGGTAGTCGGCCATGAACTCGATCAGCGCCGTACGAGCGGCATCGCGAGCATTCCAGGCGTTCACGTAGTCGACGAGGTCGAGACCGGTGAAGTCGTGGCGGATGAAGTCGAGGGCGTACGGGTGGACGTCGTCCCGACGCCCCTCCGAGAGCTCGCCCACCGCCACGGCGATCACCTTGTCGAGCACCAGGTACCAGTCCTCGTGGGCTCGCTCGAGCCCGGGCGGAGAAACCTCCTCGACGACGAGGCCGGCCGCCTCGAGGTATCGGGCCGATTCGCGCACGGCGGCGACGATCGCAGGGTCGACCGGTGTGACCCCGTCGCCAGTGAAGACCGCGACGCGCGTTCCGGACAGCGATTCGGCGCGTACGTCCGGTGGGACGACGAACGGGATCGAGGCCGAGTCTCCCGCGTCATAGCCGGACAGGAGTGTGAGTGCGAGAGCCAGATCCTCGACGCGACGCGCCATCGGCCCGATGTTGCAGGTGTGCGAAATGATGTTCGCCGGCGGAGGGAGGTGACCGGTCAAGGGGATCCGCCCGGGCGTCCCCTTCAGGCCGACGATCCCGCTCAGGTGGGCCGGCACCCGGATGGATCCTCCGCCGTCCGTTCCGAGCCCGAGCGGCGACAGACCTGCCGAGATCGCCGCTGCCTCGCCTCCGCTCGATCCGCCCGGTGTCCGCTCGACATCCCAGGCCGAGTTCGTTCGGCCGTACACGTACCCGTCGGTCTCCCAGCACATGAGGAGGTCAGGAACGTTCGTCTTTCCAAGCAGAATCGCCCCCGCGTCGCGCAGCCGCCGGACGACCGGCGCATCTCCGTCCGGGACGAGATCGATGAGGCGAGAGCCGACGGTCTGGCGGTCGCCGGCCGAAGCGATGGCTTCCTTGCACGAGAACGGGACACCGTGCAGCGGCCCCAGATCGTCACCTCGCTGGACGGCCGCCTCGGCTGCCTTGGCCTGCGCACGCGCCTCCTCGGCCTTGACGGCGACGAACGCGTTGAGCCGACCGTTCAGCTGACCGATGCGGTCGAGATGCGCGTCGACGAGCTCGACCGGGGAGACCTGGCCCTCGCGGACGAGACGCGCCTGATCCGAGGCGCTCGCGTAGACCAGGTCGAGCGTCGCCGCATTCACCTCAGGCGACCCCGCACCATTCGGCCGCAAGCAGCGCGTACGTCTTCGTCGCGGTGACGAGCTCGTCGATCAGGACGTACTCGTCGTCCGCATGGGCGACCCGCAGATCGCCGGGCCCGTAGCTGACCGTCGAGACACCGCCGAGGTTGAGGAACGACGCGTCCTCCACGGCCGCGAACCCATGGATCTCGGGGCGCCCGGCGAAGCGTGTCCCTGCCGCCGCGACCTCGTGCGCGTCTCCGATGGCACCGCAGATCGGGTGGTCGGGATCGACCGAGAACGGCGGCCAGTCGAGCTTCCACTCGATGATCGGCGGGTTCGCCCGAAGCCAGGGATCGAGCTGTGCGGCCCGCTCAACGTGCTCCTCGAACTCGCGCTTGAAGTCGTCGGGATCGTCGTCCGGGTGGTACCAGCAGCAGTATTCGGTCGTCATGAACTCGGAGATGAAGAACGGTACGAGCACGCCTTTCGGGCCACCGGTGACGACTCCGGGATGGATCGTGAAATGCCCAGGCGGAAACAGCGGATGACGCTTTGTCTGGCCCCACTCGTCCTCGAGCTTGCGGATCGCGAGGAACATGTCGACGCCCTTGTCGATCGCGTTCACGGCTACGGCCGCGCCCAACCCTCCGGCGCGGAAGGTGTGCGCGCGCATCGCCGCGTGAGACGCCTTCCCGGGAACGGTGACGGAGAACCACAGGAGTCCGGGGCTCACCGGCACGATCGCGAGCGGCGCCGGCGGTGAGCTCGGCTCGGAGACGACACCGGCGTCGGCTGTGTAGCCGCGTTTCACGGTCGCGGTGACGCCGCACTCGTGATCCATCACCTCCTCCCCGACGACGGACTCGAGGACGAGATCGCCTCGCAATCGCACCCCCGCATCCGCCAGCGCACGTGCCGCGAAAGCCTGCGCCAGGATCCCCGACTTCATGTCGGTCGAGCCGCGTCCCCAGACGCGGTCTGCGTCGATCTTCCCGGAGAACGGCGAGCCGCTCTTCCAGTTCGCCGGGTCTCCCGGCGGGACGACGTCGACATGGCCGTTGTAGATGAGCGATCGCCCGCCTCCCGCACCCTTCACCAGGCCGACGGCGTTCTCGCGGCCGGGCTCGATCGCGAAGAGGTCGACCTCGGCCCCGAGTGACCGATAGATCTCGGCCATCAGCTTCGAGACCTCGCCCTCGCCGCCGACGACCTCGTCGTAGACCTGGCCGGGGTACTTCGGGTTCACGCTCTCGATCTGCACCGCCGCCGACAGCGACTCGATCAGCTCGGGAACGAGCCGATCGACCGCG
>JBBQXH010000222.1:0-5007 GCA_038209835.1 Gaiellales bacterium
GGGGTTGAAGCGCCGGAGCAGCGGCGGCGCGATCAGGGTCGTCAAGACCGAGACTCCGACAATCACCGCGAAGAGCTGTTCGTCGAGCACGACCGTCTTCCTTGCCGCGGCCCTGGTCGCGACGAGTGTCGGGATCACGTCCGCAGTTCTGATCGAGATCGGAGCGCTCTCGACAAGACCCAGCAGGACGATCCTAGGCGCAGCGGTCATCGACGACATCCTCGCGATGCTGCTGGTCGCCGTTGCGGCGGGGATCGCGGGCGAGTCGCTCGACGTCGGCGGCCTTCTCCTGACGATCGGGCTGGCCGTCGCGTTCGTCGCCTTCTTTGCGCTCGACGGCACGCGGCTGATGCGCGCCAAGCCGCAGATACTCGAGAAGCCACGCTTCTCGGCGTCTCCGCTCCTGCCGGCGGTCATCCTCTGCCTCGGCCTCGCCGCACCCTCTGCGGAGATCGGGCTCGCTGCGATCATCGGAGCCTTTCTCGCCGGAATGATGGTCGCGGAGACAAAGGAGCGCACTCCGATCGAGGCTGAGGTCGGGCCGCTCTACGCATTCTTCCCGCCGTTCTTCTTCGTCTTCATCGGCATGCAGATCGACCTGGGAACTCTCGTCGAAGGCGAGTCGCTCGGGCTTCTCGCCGGGATCACGGTGCTCGCCGTCGTCACGAAGTTCGCCGGGGCCTGGCTCGGCGCACGGAGTCTCGGTCGCCGGGAGGCCGCGTTCGTCGGGGTCGGGATGATCCCGCGCAGTGAGGTCGGCATCATCATCGCTGGGATCGGTGAAGTAGCGGGCGTGCTCGACGAACAGCTCTTCGCGGTGATTGTCGGAGTCTCGGTCTTGACGACCCTGATCGCGCCGCCGCTGCTCCGGCGCTTCAACCCCGCCGTGCAGCCTCCGGCGGTCGCGGTACCGTAGCGGCGCTTCGGGCCTCGGGATCGAGCTCCCGGACGGCCGGAACGACGAGGACAGCGAGAAGCCAGATCGCGGTGGCGGCGAGGAAGCCGATCCGACCGTCACCGGGAAGCGAGAACGAGAGCCCGACGAGCGGCGTCCCCGCGACGATCAGAATGTTCGCCGCCATGTTCACCATCGCGATCGCTGCCGCGGGGGCATCCGGCCTGACACGCGCAGCGGCGCTGAACGAGGCGGCGAAGGGTATCCCGGCGGCGAGGCCGAGCACGAGCGCGCCGATTGCCGAGACGGCCGGCGGGCCGGCGGCGGTCAAGATCAGCGTCCCGGCGGCGGCGCACGCGAAGCTCGCGGCGAGGATCGGCCTGATCCGGTCGGGGTAGCGCCGGAGCGCCCAGCCACCCATCGGTCGGCTCACCACCCCAGCAACCAGAATCAGCGAGCCGACGAGCCCCGCCCTCGCATTCGAGTAGTCGCCGCCGCGTTCGAGCAGCGTGACGACCCAGTTGCCGAGGATGACCGAGAGCCCGAACGACGCTGCGTAAAGGAGGCAGAGACGGTAGAGGCGGCGGTCACGGAGCAGGGACGGGCGTTCGACGCTACCGTCCTCGGCGTGGGTAGGTGAGGGAGCCGGCTTCGAGCGGTGCCTGTCCGATGGGCCGAAGGCAAGCGCGAGGAATCCCGCCACGGCGACGGCGAGCGCGCTCCAGTACGCAGCTCGCCACTCGAGGGCGCCGACGAGCTGAGGTACGACTGCGAGGGCAACGCCGCCCGCTGCGAGGGCGATGCCGCCGTAGAGCCCCTGCGCGAACGGCGAGCCGCCGTGCGAGCGGACGTAGTCGATTCCTGCGACGAATCCGAGTGCGGTTCCGAGGCCGGCGAGCGCCCTCGTGCCGATCGCCAGCGCGGGATCGGGCGCGATCAGGGCGAACAGGTTCGCGACCGAGATCACGGTCAGCGACGCGAACCCGATCCGTCGTGCCCCGAGGCGATCGACTGCCCGGCCAGCCGGGATCTGGAGCGCGGCGTGCACGACGAACAGGGCTGTCGTGAAGAGGCCGACCGTGGCGAGCGCGACCCCGTAGTCGACCGACATCGTGTCGGCGATCGCTCCGACGTTGGAGATGTTCCACCCGACGGCGAACCCGAGCGCGCATCCGCCCGCGGTCGCCCGATGGGTCACGGGCAGATGACGAACTTCGTGTCGGTTCCCCCAGCCTGGCGCTGCCAGGCGCCGGCCGCGTCATCCAATGACACCCGCTCGAGCTCGATCTGGATCCTGCCGGCCGATGCATGCGTGACAAGCTCGTGAAAGCCCCGCGTGAGGACGTCGAGCGGCACCGTGATCGTCGTGTAGCCGAGGATCTCCAGGGACTTCCCCCGCACGATGCTCGAGGGAATCACCGCCTCTGCCCCCGCGGACTGCCCGATCTGAACGACGCGGCCGAAGGGCGCCGCTGCCTGGAGGGCGGCAACGAGGGGGGTGCCCCAGAGCGGATCGATGACGAGATTCGGGCCGTCGCCCCCGCAGGCTTCGCGAAACGCCGTGGCGAGATCGTCGACCCCGTCCAGCGAGACCGTGGCGTCGGCACCGAGCGCCGCGGCTCGCGCAAGTCCCTCGGGACGCCTACCCGCGGCAACCACCCGACCCGCTCCAAGGATCTTGGCGGCCTGAACCGCGACCGACCCGAGGACTCCGGTCGCGCCGAGCACGAGGACCGTGTCCCCCTGACGCACGGGCGCCCGCCAGGTCAGCGGCAGCCACGCGGAGATTCCGGCGATCCCGCAGGCTCCGGCGAGTGCCGGATCGGTGCCCTCCGGAACCGGGATGAGCAGCGAGTCCCGTGCCGCGACACGCTCCGCCATGCATCCGTTTCGGGACACCCCGAGCCCCTGCATCCCCGTCCAGACCACCGTTCCGACCTGGTGGGCATCGGACTCGACGATCCTACCGATGCCCTCGGCGCCAGCGACGTACGGAACCGGCGGGGAGCCGGCGAAGAACTTGCCCGACGCAACGCCCAGATCGACCGGGTTGAGCGGCGCCGCGAGAACCTCGAGGAGGGACTCTCCCTCGCCTCGAACGGCACCGGGAACGTCGGCGACGCCAGGCGTCTGCCCGAGCTCGTTGACGACGACAGCTTTCACAGGTCGACCTCCGTAGTTTCGAGATTGGGTTTGAGCTCGTGCCAGTCGGTCTCGAGCTGGAACGTCCGGCCCGCGCGAAGGACCGTCGCTTCGTCGAAACGACGGCCGGCGATCGCCATTCCCACCGGCATGCCATCGACGAGACCGCACGGGACGCTGATGACCGGCACACCAAGGCAGCTCCACGGCGAGTTGTACGGAATCAGGGTGAGTCGGTACGGGACGATCTCGCCGTTCAGCTCGACCGTGTCCTCGCCGATCCGCGGCGGTAGCACCGGCATCGTCGGTGCGACGAGGACGTCCACCCCCTCACAGGCTGACCGGAAGCGCTCGCTGACGAGCCGCCGCGCTCGCTGACCGAGGACGTAGGTCGTCGGTGGCAGGAACAGGCCCGTCAGGAGACGCGCCCGGACATCCGGTCCGTAGTCCGCGAGCCGCGTCCGAAGCCAGTGGAGATGCGCGGCCGTCGCCTCGGGGAACTGCAACGCCTGTTGCACCGTCCCGAGCTCGCCGAGGAACGGGAGCTCGAGCTCGACGAGACGGGCGCCCGCACGTTCGAGGACGCTGAGCGCCGAGACAACGGCCTCAGACACGCGAGCGCCGATCGCGCCCTCGAACAGCGCCGACACGACACCGACGCGCAGACCGGCGACTCCGCCTTCGAGAAGCGACGCGTATGGGGACACCGGCACGTCTGCTGTCGACGGGTCTTCGGGATCATGGCCTGCAATTGCCTCGAGGAGAACCGCGCAGTCCTCGACCGAGCGCGCGATCGGCCCGACCGTGTCGAACGTCCAGCTGACGGGAACCACGCCGCGGTTCGAGACCCGGCCGGTTGTCGGCCGAATGCCGGTGACACCGCAGAAGCAGGCCGGAATCCTGATCGAGCCGGCGGTGTCTGTTCCGAGCGTGCCGGCCGCGAGATCGAGAGCCGCGGCAGCACCCGAGCCGCCGCTCGAGCCGCCACAGATGCGATCGGTCGCCCAGGGGTTCCTGGCGGGGCCGAAATGCTCGCTCGTCGTCATCGCGCCATACGCGAACTCGTGCGTGTTCAGCTTGCCGAGCACGATTGCGCCCGCCCGCCGGAGGCGCTCGACGACGAACGAGTCGTTCGCGGCGGGGGCGGCGTCTGCTAGAACGCGCGAAGCGGCCGTCGTGGTCACGCCCGCTACGTCGATCACGTCCTTGACGGCCACGGGGACGCCCCACAGCGGGCCTCGGGCACCGCTGGAGCCCTCGAGCTTCCGAGCTTCCTCGAGCGCGGCGTCGGCCTGCACGGACGTGTACGCGTTGACCGTCGGGTCGAGCGCCGCGATTCGATCGAGGTAGTGCTGGACGGCCTCGCGGGGCGAGAGCTCGCCCGCCCGAAGGCGGGAGGCGAGCGCCGCGACGCTCACTGTGCGTCGAGCGGGAGGTACATCCCGGCCGGCACGGTGGCTCTCGGAACGAGCCGCTCGAGCTCGTCCAACGCCGGGAGGAGCACGGCCAGGAACGACCGAGCCCGCTCGAGGTCGTCGTCCGTCGGGAAGACGCCCTGCCGATGAGCCTGCGCTCTCATTTCCTCGACGGATGGCACGGATTCAGCCATCCGGCCGACTGTACACTTTGACCTAATGCCGATCTACGAGTATCGGTGCGACGCCTGCAGCGTTCAGTTCGAGGAATACCTCCCCGCCTCGACGGCCCCAGCGCCGCCCTGCCCCTCGTGCGGGTCGAGCGAGGTCACTCGGCGCTTCTCGTCGTTTGCGACCGAGTGGAAGCCGAGTCTCGTGAACTGGCATCGCATGCCGGGTAAGTGGTAGTCGGTTCCTGCGCTGCGCATGCCGAGAGTCGTTCGCCTCGAGTCGGGCGCCGAGGCGCGCGTAACCGGCGAGGCCGGCGGGCTCGCGGTCGTCTGCGTCAACGGGGGACGTCGCAACGAGGCCGAGGGAGACTGGAGCGCGACCCTC
>JBBQXH010000223.1:0-5006 GCA_038209835.1 Gaiellales bacterium
GCGAGAAGACGAGCTCAGGCGCGAGAGCGTGGCCGATCTCGCACACGAGTTGCGAACCCCCGTGAGCGGTCTCCTCTCGCGCATAGAAGCCGCCCAGGATCACGTTCTCGCGAGCGACGAGGCGAACCTCGACGCGATGCACGAGGAAGCGATGCGGCTCACCCGTCTTCTGAACGATCTGACGCGCCTCGCCGAGGCAGAGCAGCCGGGCCTCCTGCTCGAGAAACGACGACTCGATCTCGCCGAGGTAGGCGCATGGGCCGCCGAGTCATTCGCACCACGCTTCACAGCCCGGGGTATCGAGTTTGAGACGGATCTGGGTCGAACGACCGTGATTGGCGATGCCGATCGGCTCGGCCAGGTCGCTACCAATCTCCTCGCGAACGCGTTGCGCTACACCGAGCCAGGAGGGACCGTCACCCTCACAGTCGCGAGCAACGACACTTCCGCCGTACTCGAGGTACGCGACACCGGTATCGGCATTTTGGCGGATGACCTCGACAGGATTTTCGAGCGCTTCTGGAGAGGCGAGAAGTCACGTTCCAGAGGCACGGGTGGAGCGGGGATCGGCCTAGCCATCGTGCGCGAGCTCGTGCGTGCGCATGACGGCTATCTCGACGTCGAGAGCGTCGCGGGGGAAGGGTCGTGCTTCCGGCTCGTCTTGCCCTTGGCTCGAGGCAACGTGCTCGTCGTGGCACCCAAATCGCCTCTGGCCGAACCTGAATCCGCGGCGGAGGTCTTCTAGGCGCAACCCGTCTTCAGCGTCTGCAACCCGGTCTGGCTGCCGAGTTCTGGTGCGCGCCTCAGCGCCTCCTTCACCGTGCGGCGGATGAGCTCGACGTCCGGAATCGGGTAGCCGTCCCTCCAGCCGGAGTTGTAGGCCGGCGGCGCGAGGCTCACGGAGACGGTCTTCGCCGTGCTGAGGTTCGTCAGGAGCTCGATCAGGTCCGGGAGGCGCTTGATCGGGATGTCGGTCAGCATCGTCTTCTTGATGATCGAGGCGAGCCTCGGAAACGAGCGGAGGATCCTAGTCGGGCTCGCCTGCTGGTCGAGGGCGCCCACGACGCAGCGCTGGCGCCGCATCCGGTCGTAGTCGCTCGTCGCCCAGCGGGTTCGGACATACCCGAGTGCGAGCCGGCCGTCCATGTGATGCGGCCCGGGTTGGAGATCGACCACGATCCACGGCTCTCCGTCGTACGGCGGTGATACTCCCGCGTCGTAGACGCGCGTCTGGACGTTCACCGTGACACCTCCGAGGGCGTCGATCAGCTCGACGAATCCCGTGAGGTCGACGGCCGCGTAGTAGTCGATGTGCAGGCCGAGGAGGCCGCCGATCGTCTGCTCGAGCGCCGTTGCCCCGGGCACCTCGCTGGGCGGAAAGAGGCCGGGATTGGCGGTCGCGTAGCCCCAGAGCGCGTTGAGGATGTCCGGGAACGTCGCGAGGCCGGTTCGCGCGGTCTTCGGGAAGGGAACGTCGATCAGGTTGCGCGGCAGCCCGAACAGCGCCGCGCGCTCGGTTTGGGGATCGACGCTCAGCACCATCATCGTGTCGGTCCGAAGGCCGCTCCTGCCCGGTCCTGCGTCGCCGCCGAGGAGCAGGAAGTTCACCCGCCCGCGCTCCTCCCAGCTCGACGGAGCCTGTGCAGGCGGCAAAGCGGCAGGCGCTGCCGGGCCCGGAACGGCCCGAGACCCGCCGAGCGCCGCGCCGATCCCCGCAGCCGCCGGGTTCTCCGGTCCCTCGGAGGTCACCTGTGGCTGCACCGTGGCTGCGGCGAGAAGCGGGGACACGGGCTCGTCATCGGCGAAGACGCTCGTGATCAGGTCATAGTTGCGGTAGCCGTAGTAGGCGGCGGCGATGTGCGGAATCGAGACCAACGCGAGCAGGAGAACGACGACCGCGACACGTCCGGCGCAGATGGCCGCCGGGGTCGGCCGGAGCGGGAACGACGGCTGGCGCGCGCCGCGGTAGGCGTCGAGAGTGCAGAGCGCGTGAAACGCGAAGACGAGCGCGTTCACGACGAGCAGGGCGAGGAGCACGTCCGGCCTGACGAGGAGCTGCAGCACGAAGATCGGCCCCTGGCGCCACACGAGCAGCGTTGCCGAGGCGATCGCAACGGTGACCGAGAGCATGACGAGCCCGCGACGCCACCGGCCGCTGTAGACCTGGCCGGCTCCGGGAACGAAGGCGGAGAGAAGACCAGCGAGGAGCGCCCTCGGCGCCCGGCCGGCGCGATAGACGGTGTAGGTTCTCACGACCGAACCTCACTCCTTCATCGGCACGAAGAGCCTTCCTTCCGTCACTCCTCCGGGGGTGGGATCCAGCCGAGCCCGGACGCGGCGACCGGGAGGCTGTACACCGGCGCATCACGGACTTCGCCGTAGATCTCGATCCGGCCGCCCTTCGCGATTGCCAGCCAGACGCCGTCCGGTGACCAGGCGAACCCCTGCTGGTCGACCGAGCGGACGCTCACCTGCTCCAGGCGAAGGTCGACGAACGAAACCGTCCCCTCGCCGGCCGCGAAACCGACCGCGAGCTCGTGCCCGTCCGGGCTGAAGCGGACGAGCCCGCCTAGGCGAAAGTTGCCCCGAGCGAACAACTTCGGCAGCGCGAACGACGACTCGAGCTGGCTGCCGCGCCAGAGCTCGAGGAAGACCTCGCTCCCGGTCGACTCGAAGACGAGGAGGCTCACGGCAATCCGCCCGTCGGGAGCCGTGTCGAACGCCATGACCTGAACCGGCGTGTCAGGGTCGGTTTCGAGCCCGGAGCGCAACGCCGCCTGCCTGAGCAGGGTCGAGCCGTCACGCAGCAGCCGGGCGTCGAGCGGAGCCGCCGGGAGCGTCAGGAGCGACCCGTCGGAGGCGAAGAGCGGCGAGCAGCCCGGGGCACGCCTCTCCGCTCCGGTGCCGACTTCACGGACGACCGTCTGGCCGCCACCGACGCACCAGGCGAGCCGCTTTCCGTCCGGCGACCAGGCCGGCACGCCGACCGCCTGTCCCAGATCCGTCACGATGTCGGCGTCCGCTCCAAGTCGGGCAAGGGCGAGCTGTCTGGGTCTGCGGGCGCCTGTGCGCTCGGTGGTGACGACCGCGAAGCGACCTTTCGGGGAGGCCCAGAGCTCGCACCCCGTGGTCGGGCCCGGATCGCCGAGGTCGACCTTCGCGAGCGAGAGCACTCGCAGCCTACAGCCGTCCTGGTCGGCGAGAACCAGGGAGCCGGCGAGTGCCGCCGGAGCCGGGACATCCGGCCCTTCCAGGCGGTCGCCTCGATCCGCACTCTTGTTGGCGCTCGCAGAAGAAGCAACCGGCTCGGCCGACTGACCACCGCGAAGGGCGTCGACGACCGCCGCCATCGCAACGGCACAGATCGCGCCCACGACTATGAGATTCCGCCAACCCACGGCCGACTCTCCGTAGTCTGGCGATTCGCGTCAGGCTGGGGAGCCCGCGAGCTCCTGGAGCGAGGGCCCGACCACGCCGCGCCCGTAGGCGCTCGAGCGTCCTGCGGCCCGCAGCGCGCGCTTGTACGCTTCGGTCACTGTCGCGCCGCCGGCCATGACCTCGCCGGTCGAGCGCATCTCCGCAGCGCGGTCCGCGGCTCCGGGAAAACGGTCAGCCGGGAAAATCGCCTCCTTCGCCCAGGCTCTGGTCGGGCGGGCGACCTCGGGAAGGTCGAGCTCGTCGAGTCGTGTTCCGAGCATCAGCCGGCAGGCGAGATCGACGAGCGGAAGCCCCGTCGCCTTCGCGACAAACGGCACCGTTCGCGAGGCGCGCGGGTTCGCCTCGATCACGTGCAGTTGGCCCTCGAGAAGAGCCAACTGCATATTTAGCAAGCCTCGCACGCGCAAAGCGCGTGCGAGGCTCGATCCGATCGAGCGGATCTCGTTCTCGAGATCCGCTGTGACCGATGGGCCGGGGATGACGCACGCCGAGTCGCCGGAATGGATCCCGGCCGGCTCGATGTGCTCGAGGATCCCGGCCACCCAGCCCGCCTCGCCGTCGCACAGCAGGTCGACGTCGAGCTCGAGCGCGCCTTCGAGGAACTCGTCGACGAGCGACGGCTCGTAGATCTCGAGCTCCGCAGGCTCGCGCACCACGCGCATGCGCCGCCCGCCGAGCACATAGTGCGGCCTGACGAGCACCGGGTACCCGATCCGGGCTGCGACCTCGAGCGCCTCCTCGTGCGTCTCAGCGACACCGAAGCGCGGCGCTCGCAGTCCCAGCTCCTCGAGGACGAGCGCGAACTTCCCGCGATCCTCGGCAGCGTCGATCGCCGGCAGCGGGTCGCCGAGGAGCGGGACCCCCGCCTCGGCGAGGCGGTGCGCGAGCCCGAGCGGGGTCTGGCCGCCGAGCGATACGACAACCCCGAGCGGCCGCTCGAGTGCACAGACGTCGAGTGCTCGCTCGAGGGTGACCGGCTCGAGGTAGAGCCGGTCCGAGGTGTCGTAGTCGGTCGAGACGGTCTCGGGATTCGAGTTCAGGAGCACCGCTTCGTATCCGAGCTCGTGGAATGCCTGCGCGGCGTGCGTGCAGCAGTAGTCGAACTCGATCCCCTGCCCGATCCGGTTCGGGCCCGAGCCCAGGATCACGACGGTCTCTCGGTGCGAGTCCCCGTTCGGCTCGCCCTCCTCGTAGGAGAGGTAGTAGTAGGGCGTACGCGCCTCGAACTCGGCGGCGCACGAGTCGACGGCCAACCGGCCGGGTCGGGGGCGGCGGGCCCGCACCTCGTCCTCGCCGATCCCGAGGACTCGCGCGATGCGAGCGTCGGGAAGCCCAAACCGTTTCGCCTCCAGGATGGGGTCAGGTCTTCCATGTTCCACTCGCGGCGGAACATGGAAGACCTGACCCCCTGCGGCAAGACGTCGCTCGGCCTCGCGGATCGACTCGATCTCCGCGAGGAAGTACGGATGGACGCCCGGAATCTCGGGGATCTCGTCGCCGTCCTCCCGACCCTCGAGCGCCTTCAGGAACGCCTCGGGGAACGTCCGACCGAGACCGAGCGCCTCCCC
>JBBQXH010000224.1:0-4966 GCA_038209835.1 Gaiellales bacterium
GTCCGCAGGCTCCGCTCTCTGCGTGTAGTCGGGCTCGACGAACGCGTATCGCACGATCGCATCTCGGTCGATCACGAATGTGCCGGGGATCGGCAGCTCCCACGAGTCGTCTCCGTTGTACTGGGGCAGGAGCGTCTTCCACGTCTTCTCGTAGACCGGCCTCAGCTCGTCCGATAGCTCGAAGACGAGACCGTACTGCCGCGAGACCGCGTTGCCGCCGTCGCTCAGGACGGCGAACTCGAGCGCGTTCTTCTCGGCCATGGAGAGCGAGCTGTCGGGCAGCATCGGCGAGACCGCCGCGAGCGCGGCGCCGGCGGCGCGGAGGTCAGGGATCATCGCCTGGTAGGCCTGCAACTGCAGGCTGCAATACGGTCACCACACGCCCCGGTAGAAGGCGAGCACAACGGGCCCCCGGGCGAGGAGGTCGCCAAGCCGCACCTCGCGTCCATGGACGTCGGGGAGCGCGAAGTCCGGCGCCCGGCTGCCGATGCCTGGTGCACGCCGGGAGATGCCGGATCGCACCAGGCCGTCGATCGCGCGCGCAATCACCTCGTTGATCTCGGCCGGCCGTTTCGCGCTCGACGTGGTGCGCTGCGTGTCGAGCGAGTCCTGCAGTGTTTTCTCGGGCACGTGGATCCTTCCGGTTGTACCGAGCCCTCCCGGGCTCGGTGAGCCTTCATGTCCTGGCGGCCTCCGGCCACGGCCGCTGCGCGTCGCGTCGCTCCTTTCCACTCGCTATCGTCCGGGCTCGCACAGTATCCCGTCGGGAGGAACACCATCGCACGCACGACGATCTTCGACGCCGTTGACACCGGCGATCCCACGCGCGTCAAGCGCAAGCTGACCCGCGAGCCTGAGTCCCTGGACGCTCGCGACGGGGACGGCCTCTCGCCTGTCAGGCGCGCGCTCTACGGTGGCCACCGGGAGATCGCCGACTTCCTTCGAGCCCACGGCGCGCAACTCGACGTGTTCGATGCGGCCGCGTGCGGAGATGCGGAAGCGCTCCAGCGAGCCCTGGGACGGAGCACGAAGCGGGTCAACGCCTACTCGAGCGACGGCTTTACGCCGCTTCACCTCGTCTCGTACTTCGGCGGGACCGACGCGGCGACGGTCCTCCTCGACCGCGGCGCCCAGATCGAGGCGAGAACGACGAATTCGGGGCTTCGCGGGCTGACGCCGCTGCACAGCGCGGCCGCCGGACAGCAGACCGATGTCGCTCTCCTGCTGCTCGACCGAGGTGCCGATTCGAACGCGACACAGCCGGGCGGGTGGACGCCGCTTCACCAGGCGGCGGCGAACGGCAATCTCGTCCTCTGCAAGGCACTGTTGAAGCACAAGGCGAAGCGCGCTCCCGAGAGCGACGATCGGTATCGGCCGCTCGACTTTGCGATCGAGAACAAGCACGCAGAGATCGTTCGGCTGCTGAAGCCGCGTCGGTGAGCACGCGTCACGTCCTCGTCACCGACTACACGTGGACGTCGACCGACATCGAGGCGGAGATCCTGGCCCGAGTCGGCGCCGAGCTCGTCGTTGCGGAGACCGGTGCGGAGGAGGAGCTCGTGGAGCTCGTGCGGGAGGCGCACGGGATCCTGACGTGTTTCGCGCTCGTCACCCCGGCGGTCGTTCGGGCAGGCGCGCAGCTGCAGGTCATCGGGCGGTACGGAATCGGCGTCGACAACATCGCCGTCGACGTCGCCACCGAACTCGGCATCCTCGTCACCAACGTGCCCTCGTACTGCGTCGACGAGGTCGCGGAGCACGTCCTCGCGCTGCTGCTCGCCCACGAGCGGGGGATCTGTCTCTACGACGCCGCCATTCGGACCGGTGACTGGTCGCTCACGCCGGGTCTGCCGATCCGCCGGGTCAGCGGGCGCACACTCGGCATCGTCGGCTTCGGCCGTATTGGGAAGGCGCTCGCCACGAAGGCCCGGGGTCTCGGCTTACGGGTCGCGATCGCCGATCCGAGCGCCTCCGAGGGTGAGATCGCGCAGGCCGAAGTCGAACGGGTCGGGCTTCTCGAGCTGGCCGCGCAGTCGGACTACGTCAGCATCCACGCCCCGTTGACACCCGAGACACACGGCCTCATCGGTCGCGAGTTTCTGGCCGCCATGAAGCCCGGCGCGTTTCTCGTCAACGCTGCGCGCGGGTCGATCGTCGATCAGGACGCGCTCGTAGAGGCGCTGCGCGAGGGCCGGATCGCGGGCGCCGGACTCGACGTCTTCGAGCCGGAACGCCTTCCGCCGGATCACGCCCTCCTCGCCGAGCCCAGGGTGATCGCGACGCCACACGTGGCCTTCTACTCGGAGGAATCAGTCCGCGAGCTCGAGGCCCGAGCCGCCGAGAACGTGGCTTCCGTGCTCGACGGGCGGATGCCGTCGTCCGTCGTGAACCCCGAGGTTCTCGAGCTGCCCCGCTGGCGACACCTCCGATAGGGGCCTGTCCGGGAACCCTGCCACGTCCGGAGGCGGCGCGTGAGGGCACCTGGCTGCGTCCTCGGAAGCGGCGTTACTACTCCAAGTAGCGCCGCCTCCTGTGTCCTTGCCAGGCACCCTCACACGCGAGTCCCGCCCGCCCCAGGGTTCCCGGACAGACCCCTACGGTGAGTAGGCGCTGACCGAGCCGTCCTGATAGTTCGTCACCCAGAGCTTCTTCGAGCCGAACGCCAGCGAGAGCGGGCCCTCACCGACCGGAACCGAGGGCTCGACGACCTCGTTCGTCTCCGGATTGATCACGATGACGGATCCGGGCCCCTGACCCGCGTCGATCACGGTGGCCCAGACGGATCCGCCGCCGACCGTGACGTTCGTGCGACCTGCGTCCGCGATTCTGATGGGATCTCCCGAGGGCGCGTTCTCCTTCGGGGCGATCCGGACGATGGTGCCGTCGTTCGCGCTGGCCCAGATGCTGCCCGCGCCGCTTGCGAGAAACTGCGGACCGTTCGAGAGGTCGATCGTGACCGCGACCTCGTTCGTCTGCGGGTTGATCCGCGAGACCGTGCCGTTGACGCCGTCAGGCGGACCGCTGTTGGCGACCCAGACGGAGCCGAAGCCCGTTGTGATGCCTTCGGGGAAGCCGTCCACCGCGATCTCGGTGACGATCTCGTTCGTCGCGGGATCGATTCGGGTGACAACGGCCCTGTTCGGACTCGTCACCCAGATGCCCCGCGCACCGGCCGCGACGCACGCGGCACCCTCGACCGGGATCAGCCGGGTGAGGCGGTTCGTGTCGGGATTGATGCGCGCCAGTTGCCCCGAGACGGTGACGACCCAGACGGCGCCGCCGCCGACGGCGACTCCGCAGGCCCGCTCGCTCCCGAGCTCGTCTCCCGCGCCGATGCGGCCGACGATCGACCCGTCCGCCGGGTTCAGCCGTAGGAGCCGCCTGCCGTCGCGGACGACCCACACGCCCTTCTCTCCGACCGCGACGGCGTTGGGGAAGCCGCCGACCTCGATCGTCTGCGTTCGCTTCTCGGGCGGCGGCACGGTGGGAGTGAGCTCGTTCGTGCCGGTGTCGACGATCGTGTCCGTGGACGGGGATGCGCCCGAGTCGGTGCCTCCATCGGAGCGCTGAAGAATCCACACGGCGACCGCGAGCGCGGCGAGCCCGATCAGGGCACCGAACACTCCTGCCAACGCGACTTTGCTCTGCCGACTCACGGGCAGTCGGATAATTCACGAAAGATGACGGCAAACCTTCTCACCGACTTCTCGCGGGACGAGGTCGAGCGGGCTCGCAGGTACCACCGGCCGCTGTATGTCGCCCTCGTCGTCGACGTTTCGCTCGGTATCGGTGTCCTAGCCGCCTTGGCGTTCACCCCGGCGGGCGAGCGGCTCTACGGCGTCGTCGACGGGCTGCTCTGGTGGGGCCGAGCGCTCGCCTATACGGCGCTGGTCGTCACGGCATCGGCGCTCGTCAGATTCCCGCTGAGCTACTGGCGCGGCTACGTCCGCGAGCATCGCTTCGGATTCTCGACCCAGAGCACCAGAGCCTGGCTCGGCGATCGTGGCAAGGCTCTTGCCGTCGGGATCACTCTCACGTCGCTTGCCATCTTCGGGCTCGTTGGAATCGACCGCGCGCTGCCGGAGGCCTGGCCGGCCGTCGCAGCTCCCGGCGCGGCGCTTCTCGTCATGGCACTCGGATTTGTCGCGCCCGTCCTGCTCGAGCCGCTCTTCAACCGGTTCCGCCCGCTCGACGACGCAGCGCTTGCGGAGAGCCTGCGCGAGCTCTCGCGGAGCGCCGGCGTTCCTGTCCGGGAAGTCCTCGTCGCGGACGCAAGCCGCCGGACGACGAAGACCAACGCGTACGTCTCGGGGATCGGCCGCACGCGCCGCGTCGTCCTGTACGACACGCTCCTCCGGGAAAGCTCTGCGCCGGAGATCCGACTCGTGACGGCGCATGAGCTCGCCCACCGGCGTGAGGGCCACGTCGCGAAGGGAACCGCGCTCGGTGCGCTCGGTGCGGGGGCGTTCGTGCTCGTCCTGTGGGGCCTGCTCGGTCGGCCCGCAGTCCTGGCCGCACTCGGCGCGACCGATGCCGGCGACCCGCGCATCGCGCCGTTCGTGCTCCTGGTCGCAGCGGGGCTCGAGGTCCTGAGCCTGCCGTTCGGCTCAGCACTCTCGCGTCGCTGGGAACGCACGGCCGACCGGGTGTCGCTCGAGCTCACCCGGGATCTATCGGCGTTCGAAGCGGCGCACCTGGCCCTGGCCCGATCGAACCTGTCGGATCTCGACCCCCCGCGTCTCGTCTACCTGGCGCTGTTCAGCCATCCGAATCCGCCCGAGCGTCTTGCCGCCGCCCGGCACGAGCCAATCAGCCCCTTGCCAGCGGGTGGGTGAGGCCGAATCGCTCGCAGAGTCCCGGCACGCTCCCCGGCTCCATCTCGAGGGAGTAGCGGCGCCGTAGCTCTGCCAGGCTCTCGGCAGAGGCACCGGTTTGTGCCGACAGCAATTCGGCCAACTCACGGAAG
>JBBQXH010000225.1:0-4964 GCA_038209835.1 Gaiellales bacterium
GGCGCGCTGCGATCAGCGCGTGCAACGTGTCGGGGACATCCAGCACGTCGATCTCTCGCGTCACCCGGTACCCGCCGTCGGCCTGCTCCAGAACGCCTCGGTCGAGCAGCATCCGGACCGTTTCGACCGCGTACAGCGGGACTCCCTCGGCCCGTTCTCCGATGCGAGCACGGACGTCGCCGGGCAGCCCGGGCACAAGGCCGGACAGGAGCTTGTCGCGTGCCTCGTCGGCGAGCGGCTCGAGCACGAGCGAGTGGAAGTTCCGCTTTCCGGCCCCCCAGGTGGGGCGTCGCTCGAGCAGCTCCGGCCGGGCGAGCGTGAGCACGAAGATCGAGTAGTTCCGTGACCACTCGAGCAGGTACTCGATGAAGTCGAGCAGCGCGGCATCCGCCCAGTGGAGATCCTCGAAGAGGAGCACGACCGGCCCCTCCTCGGCCATCAGCTCGAAAAAGCGCCGCCAGGCCGAGAAGAGATCCTGCTGATCGGGTGCGGTGCGCTCCGCGAGACCGAGGAGATGAGCGAGGCGGGGCTCGATCCAGGCTCGTTCCTCCAGGTCGGCGACGTGCTCGAGAACGGACGCGCGGAGCTTCGTGCGCGCCGAGTCGGGCTCCTCGTCCTCGGCGATCCGAGCGCGCATCCGCAGCATCTCCGCGAGCGCCCAGTATGCGACTCCCTCGCCGTAGGCGAGGCAGCGGCCTGTGTGCCACCAGATGTCGTCGATCAGGCCGTCCGTGTACTTGTCGAACTCCCAGGCGAGCCGCGACTTGCCGATGCCGGGGATCCCGATCACGGAGACCGCGCGGGCGTTCCCTTCGTCTGCCGCCGCGTGAAAGAGCCCCTTGACGAGCCGCAGCTCCGCGACGCGACCGACGAACGGCGGCTCGAGTCCCGCGAACCGACCCGCGCCGCGGCGGTTCGCGATGACGCGCGAAGCCCGCCAGAGGCGCACCGGCTCGGCCTTGCCCTTGACCTCGTGCTCGCCGGTGTCCTCGTAGGCGATCGCTGCCTCGCTGAGCGCGCGGGTGGTCTCGCCGGCGAGGACCGCTCCTGGGTCGGCGAGCGACTGGACGCGCGAGGCCGTGTTGACGAGATCTCCGGCAACCATGCCCTGTCCCTCCGCGCCGACCGTCACAGCCGCCTCGCCGGTCACAACTCCGGCGCGCAGGCGGAGCTCGGGAATGCCGGCCTCGGCGCCGAGAGCCTCGATCTCGCCGACCAGGTCGAGGGCAGTGCGCACAGCGCGCTCGGCGTCGTCCTCCTGCGCGACGGGCGCTCCCCAGACCGCCATGACCGCGTCACCGATGAATTTCTCGACCGTCCCCCCGTACCGCCCGATCACCCGCCGTGCTGTGTCGAAGTAGTCCGAGAGGAGCTCGCGCACCTCTTCCGCGTCACGACCTTCCGAGAGCGTCGTGAAGCCGACGAGATCAGCGAACAGAACCGAGACGAGCCTGCGCTCGGCTTCCGGAGCTCTCGGTGGCGAATGCGGTGAGGCAGGGGCAACACCGAGCAGCGTGCCGCACTCACCGCAGAACTTGACGCCAGGAACGTTTGCGGTGCCGCAGGAGGTGCAGACGAGCGCGAGCTTCGCCCCGCACTCACCGCAGAACTTCCGCCCGATCTCGTTCCCCGCGCCGCAGCTCGGACACGTCATTCGTGGAGCATAGAACGCCGCGCTACGAGCGAACCCGCAATGTAGATGTAGTGATGTTCATGGGAGCATTCTCGCGAGCTCGGGCGAACGAGGATCGAGCGCCCTGGCTCGCACGGCCGTCTCAGGGGATGCTCGCGGCCGACCGCGTAGACGAAGACGTTCGTGTCAAGGACGATCACGATCCGGATCTCAGAACATCTCCTCGGCTTCGCGATCGAGTTCCTCGGGATCGTCGGGTACCGGAATCGGTTCCATTTCCTTCAGCCGCTCCCACGCAGCCCGGCGCCCTTCGAGATCCTCGGGCATGCTCAGCTACGCACGAGTGGCTTGTACTTGATGCGATGCGGCTGGTCGGCCTCCGTGCCGAGGAGCGCGTGCCGGTGCTCTTCGTACTCCTGATAGGAGCCCTCGAACCACGTCGCCTGCGAGTCTCCCTCGAAGGCGAGGATGTGCGTGGCGATCCGGTCGAGGAACCAGCGGTCGTGCGAGATGACGACGGCGCAGCCGGCGAAGTCGAGCAGCGCGTCCTCGAGCGCCCGCAGCGTGTCGACATCGAGGTCGTTCGTGGGCTCATCGAGGAGGAGGACGTTGCCGCCCGACTTCAGGAGCTTCGCGAGGTGGACACGGTTCCTCTCACCGCCCGAGAGGTCGGTAACGCGCTTCTGCTGGTCGGTTCCCCTGAAGTTGAACCACGAGACGTACTGGCGGGAGTTCACCTCGCGCTTCCCGAGCTCGACGATGTCGTGACCGCCCGAGATCTCCTTCCAGACGGTGTTCTGGGGATCGAGGTCGGCGCGCGCCTGGTCGACATATCCCAGCGCGACGCTGTGGCCGATCCGCAGAGCACCACCGTCCGGCTGCTCCTCGCCCGCGATCATCCGGAACAGCGTCGTCTTGCCCGCGCCGTTGGGGCCGATGACGCCGACGATGCCTCCCGGCGGAAGGGAGAAGGTCAAATCCTCGACGAGCAGCCGGTCGCCGAATCCCTTCGACACCTGGTCGGCCTCGACGACGACGTCACCGAGGCGTGGGCCGGCGGGGATGTGGATCTCGACGCGATCGAGCCTCACGTTCTGCTCGTCGGCGAGGAGCTTTTCGTAAGAGGCAAGCCGCGCCTTCGACTTGTCGTGGCGGGCCTTCGGGCTCATGCGCACCCACTCGAGCTCGCGTGCGAGCGTGCGGCGCCGAGCAGATTCCTGCTTCTCCTCGACGGCGAGCCGCGCCTGTTTCTGCTCGAGCCAGGACGAGTAGTTCCCCTGGAACGGGAGCCCGCGCCCCCGGTCGAGCTCGAGGATCCAGCCGGCGACGTTGTCGAGGAAGTAGCGGTCGTGGGTGACCGCGATCACAGTGCCTTGGTAGCGCTCGAGGAAGCGCTCGAGCCACGCGACCGATTCCGCGTCCAGGTGGTTCGTGGGCTCGTCCAGGAGGAGCAGGTCGGGCGAGGAGAGAAGCAGCCGGCACAGCGCGACCCGGCGCCTCTCGCCGCCCGAGAGCGTGGACACGTCCTGGTCACCGGGCGGACAGCGGAGGGCGTCCATGGCCGTATCGAGCATCTGGTCGAGGCTCCACGCGTCATGGCGGTCGATCTGATCCTGCACCTTCGCCTGCTCGGCCAGCAGGGCGTCGAAGTCCGCGTCCGGCTCTGCAAATGCCGCGGAGATCGCGTTGAACCGGTCGAGCAGATCGCGCAACGGGCGGACGCCGTCCTCGACGTTCCCGCGAACGTCCTTGGCCGGGTCGAGCTCCGGCTCCTGGGAGAGCATCCCAACGGTCGCGCCCGGCGCGAGCTCGGCAACGCCGTTGGACGGCTCGTCGAGCCCGGCCATGATCCGCAGGAGCGTCGACTTCCCGGCCCCGTTCGGCCCGAGTACACCGATCTTCGCGCCGGGCAGGAATGAGAGCGAGATGTTCGCGAGAACCTGCCGATCCGAGCCGTAGAACTTGTCGGCCCGGTACATCGTGTAGATGTAGTCGCTGCTCACGGCTCCAGCATACCCGCCGGTTATACTGGTCGGTATGACTCACCGCGTGGGACCGAAGGGGCAGGTCGTAATCCCGAAGCAGCTGCGCGACCATCTCGGTCTCCGTCCCGGAAGCGAGGTCGTGTTCGATGAGGACGGCGATGCTGTGCGCGTGATCCCCGTCCGCCGCACAGGCACGCTACGGGGGCGCTTCCACGGGAGCGGAATGACCCGGCGTCTCGAGGACGACCGGCGTGCCGAACGCGCCTGAGAACTCAGAGCGCGTCTGCCTCGACTCGTGGGCGATCCTCGCCTGGCTGGACGGCGACGAGCCGGCCGCTGCCATCGTCGACGCGGGCCTCGAGGCCCGGCCCGTGATGAGCTGGATCAACGTGGCAGAGGTCTACTACCGCGTCGACAGAGACCACGGGCGCGACGAGGCCGAGCGCGTTCTCACCGACCTGCGCGGCCGGCTCGCTCTCGACGAGGCAACGTCAGGGCGCGTGATCGAGGCGGCGCGAGTCAAGTCGATTCATCCGATCGCGCTCGCGGACTGCTTCGCCCTGGCGACGGCAGCCGCCTACGGCTGCCCGCTCCTGACCGGTGATCCGGAGATCGTGGCAGCAAGTATGGAGGGCGTCGATCTCGTCGATCTGCGCCCGTGACCGGCTCGTCACAGGAGTTCCGGCAGCAGATCGAGCGTGCCGCCGTCCGCGAGCCGGACGATCGTGAAGTGCCGGTAATCGATCGAGGCGACCCGCGTCTGGTGTTCCCGTTCGGCCAGCGCGACGACACTGGCATCAACCTGATCGAGCGGGAGATCCCGGTACATGCTGCAGAGTTGGAATACGCGCAGGTGATCGTCCGGGACGAGATCGACGATCTCGAGCTCGCGTGCGGCGATGCTCCTCAGGAACCGAAGGTGTGCCCGCTCGCCGAAGCTTCTGACGAGGAAGAGCGCGGTCTCCGTCGCCACGGGTGCAGGAACGGCGAGCTCGCCGGCGTGGCGTGCGAGCAGCTCGGCACACGCTTCGTGGTTCTTGTCCCCCTCGGCGAGCGCGGAAATGAGCGGGCCGGTGTCGCAGATCAGCATTGATCGTCGGCTCACGCTCGCTCGTCGGCGAGCCTGCGGTAATGCTCAATCTCCTCGGGCGTTGGCGGGTCGCTCACCGGCGGCGTGATCGGCGGGTACTCGTAGGCGGTTTGTTCAGCGTTCCAGTCCGTGTCGATGCTCACGGCACCGATGAACGAGAGGGTCGGGCGAGGCTCAGACTCGGCGGCCTCGGTCAGGGCCTCGCGGATCACGGCGGCAAGTGGAACCTGCCGTCGCCGCGCGATGCGCCGGAGCT